>NZ_BAOS01000004.1:0-300000 GCF_002443295.1 Candidatus Scalindua japonica
TGTGAACTTGGTAAAGAAGGCGCATTTATCTGGGTTAATCAAACAGCTGCTGAAATGTTTGGTTATAAATCACCTGAAGAAATGATTGGGACAAAGGTAAATGAAATATATGTAAACATTGATGATGGAAGAACGCAGTTAGAGATGCTTGAGAAACATGGTGTCTTGAGTAATACTGTGTATTTATGTAAGAATAAAAGCGGTGATTGTTTTTACGCCGAATGTACATCTCATTTAGTTAAAGATAAAAAAGGTAAACAATGTCGTATTGAAGGAATAATTAGAGTTATTACAGAGCGTAAAAAATCTGAATATCGTCTTATTGCTCAGCATGCCGTGACAAAAATATTGTCGGAGTCAGAAACAATAAAAATTGCTTTTCAAGGAATTTTAAAAGTTATATGTGAAGCACTGGATTGGGATTTTGGTTCGTTATGGTTGGAACATGACAATGTATTGCGTTGCGTGTATCTCTGGCACGTTCCAGGCTTACAATTTTCGGAATTTAAGAAAAAGACTAAAGAAATTAGTTTTTTACCCGGAATTGGCTTGCCGGGACGTGTATTGTCAAAGGGCAAAGCGGCCTGGATCAAAGACGTTGTGGTGGAATCAAATTTTCCAAGAGCAACCGCCGCATCAAAAGTAGGGTTGCATGGCGCCTTTGCCTTTCCAATTATTGCCAATACTGAAATACTTGGGGTTATCGAGTTCTTTAGTCAGAAACCAGAAGAGCCAGACAAAGAGTTGCTTAATATGATGGAGGCAATTGGTAGTCAGGTAGGTCAATTTATCAAACGTAAGCAGGCAGATGAACAGGTTAGTAAGTTGTCTCGCGCTGTCGAACAAAGCCCGGTGTCTGTTGTTATTACAGATACAAAAAATAATATTGAGTATGTTAATAGAAAATATACTGAAGTAACTGGATATTCTTTAGAAGAAGTCAAAGGGAAAAACCCAATAGTTTTAAAAACAGTTGAAGAGAATGTTGAAGAACACAAAGAACTTTGGAAAACCATTACATCTGGTAAAGAATGGCAGGGAGAATTCTGCAATTTTAATAAGAATGGTGAAATATATTGGGAATCAGAATCTATTTCACCAATCAAGAACTGCGATGGTATCATAACAGGTTTCATTCAGTTAAAAGAAGATATTACAGAACGCAAGTTGGTGCAAAGTCATCTTAAAACACAACTTGAGGTTGCAAAAGTATTGGCAGAATCTAATACAATTAGAGAAGCATCTACCAGAATAATTGAAGTTGTTTGTATCGCACTAGGGTGGGATCTGGGAGAAGTCTGGATATATGATAAGCAACAATATATTTTACGTAATACAGAAATCTGGCATCTACCATCTTTAAACTTTTCTGAATTTAAAGATATCACCTGCCGCACAACCTTTTCACCACAAAAAGGACTGCCAGGCCTGGTATGGCAAACCGCAAAGCCACTTTGGATTGAAGATGTTGCCCGTGATTCAAATTTCCTAAGGGCATCTGTTGCGGATAAAGAAGGACTGCATGGAGCCTTCGGTTTTCCAATTGCTATCGATAATGTCGTACTTGGAACAATCTGTTTCTTTAGCCGAGAGATACGGCGACCGGATGATAAATTGCTTAATATGATGTCAAGTATTGGCAACCATATCGCTCTGTTTATTGAACGTAAGCAGGCAGATGAACAGATTAGTAAGTTGTCACGCGCCGTCGAACAAAGCCCCGCGTCTGTTGTTATTACGGATACTAAAGGTAACATTGAATATGTTAATAGAAAATTTACTGAAGTCACCGGATATTCTTTTGAAGAGGTAAAAGGGAAAAATCCAAGAGTACTGAAATCAGATGAAAGAAACTCTGTAGATTATAAAGAACTCTGGGATACCATTTCATCCGGTAAGGAATGGAGAGGTGAATTTAAAAACAAGAATAGTGATGGAAAAGCTTATTGGGAATTTGCGTCTATTTCACCAATCAAAAACAATCAAGGTGTCACAACCGGTTATATTGCGATAAAAGAAGATATAACAGTGCACAAAAATTTGGAGCAGCAACTGATGCATGCACAAAAAATGGAATCAATAGGACATCTGGCTGCCGGCATTGCACACGAAATCAACACACCAACACAGTACATTATGGACAATACAAGATTTTTACAGGATTCATTTAACGACATCAACAAACTTCTTGAAAAATATTCACATCTACTTGAAACCTGTAAATCAGGTTCAGTAGAATCCGAATTAATTGAGGAGATAGAGGTTGCAGTCAGGGAGTTGGACGAAGACTTTCTTGTAGATGAAATTCCTAACGCGATCACTCAGTCATTAGAGGGTCTGGATCGTGTAAAAAATATTGTATATGCAATGAAGAATTTTTCACATCCCGATAATGAGAATAAGAAGCCGATTGATATTAACAAGGCAATTAATAATACGATTACTGTCGCAAGAAATGAGTGGAAATATGTGGCGGAGGTTAAGACGGACTTTGATTCAAGTTTGACATCTGTGCCGTGTTTTCCCGGAGAGTTTAATCAGGTGATACTTAACCTGATAGTTAATGCCGCTCATGCTATTGGCGAAGAACCGGGAAACGGAAATGAAGGAAAGGGCATAATTGTTATCAGTACCCTTTGCGATGGAGAGTGGGCCGAAATACGGGTCAGTGACACAGGGACAGGTATCTCAGGAGATATAAGGAAAAAGATTTTTGATCCGTTCTTTACTACCAAAGAAGTAGGCAAGGGAACGGGACAGGGTCTTTCTCTTGTGCATTCCACAGTGGTTGGCAGACATAATGGGACAATTACCCTGGATACAGAGTTGGGGAAAGGCACTACGTTTATCATACGACTGCCTCTTTGTACTTCTTCTTCTGAAATTGTAAAAGTTTAAAGGATATGAAAATGGATGATAATCCACTTCAAGGAGAACATTTTTGCAGAAAAAGGAAAATCCTTTTTATTGATGATGAATCTAATGTGCTGGACGGGTTTAGACGCATGTTACGTAACCAGCGTAAAGAGTGGGATATGAGTTATATCGGCAGTGTGGATGCAGCATTAGAACTGATAGAAGAGAGATACTTTGACGTTATAGTTTCTGATATTAAGATGCCGGAGAAAGACGGATTTGAATTGTTGAAAATTCTTCACAAATCAGAAAGGACTAGAAATATTCCCGTAATAATTATAACCGGCTGTAATGAGAGTGATATGAAATGCCGCGCGTTGGACCTGGGCGCAACTGATCTCCTCAACAAACCGGTTTGCAGGGAAGACCTTCTGGCTCGTCTCCATAGCGTTCTTCGCTTGAAGAGTTATCAGGATGAACTAAATAACCAGAATAAAATCCTTGAGCATAAGGTTAGAGAAAGAACAATTGAGTTAGAAAATTCCCGTCTGGATATTTTATGGCGACTTGGTAAGGTGGCAGAATTTCGTGATGAAGAAACAGGGAACCACGTTATCAGGGTTGGGTGGTACTGTAAAATTATTGCCGAATCGTTAGGGATGAGATCGGACTTTGTTGAAATGTTATTTCTGACAAGCCCTCTTCATGATATCGGCAAGGTGGGAATACCGGACGAGATTCTTTTAAAGGGAGGACGTCTGAATCATGATCAGTGGGAAATAATGAAGCGGCATTGTATAATAGGATCTGAAATTTTTAATCAGGATTATGTTGGTATGAAATCATTTCTTGCGTGGAGTTGGAAGAATGAACATAAAAGGTACAATAATGAAAATAACCCTCTCTATAAAATGGCCTCCAGTGTTACCATGACGCACCATGAAAAGTGGGATGGAACAGGATATCCAAAATGCCTTGCAGGAGATGAAATCCCTTTAGCATCTCGTATAGTTGCTATTTCAGATGTCTATGATGCTCTGTGCTCTGAACGTCCATACAAGTCGGCATTTTCCGAAAATGAGGCATTGACTATCATGGGTAAAGAGGTTGGACTTCACTTTGATCCTGATGTATATCATGCCTTTGCGAAATCACTGAGTGAGATAAGAATCATTAAAGAACAATTTTCAGATAAATATTTAAAACAGAAAAAAGGAATACATAACAAAAAGAAAGGACGTTTTGAAAAAAATACTCTTTGTAGATGATGATCTGAATGTCCTTAACGGGTTAAAGAGGACGCTGCGCTCAATGCGTAAGGAGTGGATTATAGAATTCGCTTCGGGTGGTCTGGAAGCCCTGAACATCATGTCAAATTCCAAATTTGACGTTATAGTTAGTGATATGCGCATGCCAAATATGGATGGAAGTCAACTGCTGCAAATCGTTTCAAAACAGCATCCTGAGTGTATTAGAATCATATTATCCGGTCATTCTGACCATGAGATGGTACTGGGGTCGATTAAATGTGCGCACCAGTATATGATGAAACCGTGTGATACGGTAGTAGTAAAATCTATAATAAATCGTGCATGCAATCTTCGTGATATATTAAAGAGCGATGAGTTAAGGATACTAGTAGGAGGAATGAAGAACTTGCCGAGTTTGCCTAATTCATACAATTTGATTATTGAAGAGATGAACTTGACTGAGCCATCTCTTGCAAAAGTGGGAGATATTATTGCCCATGATGTTTCGATGTCAGCAAAGATATTACAGTTGGTAAATTCGGCTTTTTTTGGACTGCCTCAAAAAATGGTAAATCCTCAGCAAGCGGCAATCTATCTAGGTGTGGAAACACTGAAGGCCCTTGTACTTTCAACACACGTTTTTTCTTCATTTACAGAAACTTCCGAGTCATTAGATTTTTCTTTACCAAATTTATTTAATCATAGTATGGCAGTGGGGAATCTTGTGAAAAAAATTATGGGTAGTGAGTCGGTTGATCAACGGGTAAAAGAGGAGGCGATGGTAGCAGGGTTGCTTCACGATATAGGTAAACTGCTGATGTTGACTATTCCTGATCACTATAAACAAATACAAACGTTTAAGGGTGATATGGGATGTGACGATTTAACTGCTGAACATGAAGTCCTGAATACTTCGCATGCTGAAATGGGAGCGTATCTTTTAGGACTGTGGGGACTTCCGATAGGTATAGTTGAGTCAATTGCTTTTCACCACCATCCATCAAGACTGATAGGGCATGAATTTGACGTATCAGGTGTGGCATTCGAGGTGGGGGAAAAATACGAAAAACCAATTGATAGCAGCGGTTCGACGTCGCTGGACGTAAAAGAATATGCGGTATTGACAGCGGTACATGTGGCAGATGCATTAATAAATCAGAAAGATTGTGATTCCGATACAACTGAATTTAAATATATTGATATGCGTTATTTAAAGGCACTTGGTCTGGTTGAAAAATTGCCGGAGTGGGTAGTGTGTTATGAAAAGGTAAGAGAAAGAGGTGGTTGATATGGATGAAAAAATACTGTTTGTTGATGATGATAGTAATATACTTGCCGCTCATAAGAGGCAGTTTCACAAGAAATTTAATGTGATTACTGTTGATAGTGCCGCTAAAGGTATAGATGAGGTTAAAAAGCAGGGGCCCGTTGCGGTAGTTGTCTCTGATTATCGTATGCCGGAAATGGACGGTGTCCAGTTTCTTTCAACCGTCAAGCAGATCGCACCTGATACAGTACGTGTATTGCTTACCGGACAAGCTGATATGCAGACATCTATCGACGCCATTAATGAAGGAAATATCTTTCGCTTTCTCTCAAAACCATGTTCGAATGATATTCTTACAAAGGCATTAAACGCAGCGATAGAACAGTACAGACTTATTACTGCTGAACGTGAACTTCTTGACAAAACATTAAGAGGCAGCATAAAGGTTGTCAGTGAAATTCTCTCAATGGTGAACCCTGTTGCATTCAGTTGTTCCTCCAGAATCAATAATCTGACGAAAAAGCTGGCAGAACGTTTAAATGTGGAAAATATGTGGGAAGTGGAGCTTGCGGTAATGCTGTCACAGATAGGATGCGTTACTATTCCCGGAGAAACCCTGGAAAGAAAATATCAGGGCGAAGACCTCTCCATTGAAGAGAACCAGATGTTCTTTGATCATCCTAATATAGGAAAGAGCCTGCTTGCAAATATTCCCCGTCTTGGAGGGATTGCTGATGCTATTGCCTACCAGGAGAAGAGATTTAATGGTGGCGGCGTTCCAATTGATGATAGAAAGGGAGAAGACATTCCTTTGATTTCTAGAATTCTTAAAGTAGTTCTGGACTTTGATCTGAGGGTAGCGAGAGGTGAGACCAAGCCTCAGGCTATTGCTCAGATGCGCAGTCATATGCAATGGTATGATCCCGATATTTTTAGAGAGCTTGAATCAGAAGTCATCAAAAAAGAAGAGTGCTATGTGAAACAGGAAATAATGTTAAAAGAGTTGATGCCGGGAATGGTACTGGCCGAGGATGTAAAAACCGAGAAAGGTATGCTGTTAATACAAAAGGGATACGAGATTACACATATCTTGAAGAAACGTATACTGAATATTGGTAATGTGAATCCAATAATAGAGCCTATAAAGGTATTAAAGGAGCTACAGAAAACAGAGGTATAAAACCTTTTGCTGGCAATCGAATCACGATATACACAAACCTGAAGAGCATAAATATTTATTAAAGTTACTGGGAATATAACCGATAAAGTAGATATTAAAACAACAAAAAACTTTAGTCGGTACTAAAGACATATGTTAAGGACTCATTAGTGATATCAATAAATTCTTTATATAAATGTGGACAAAATATAATTGTTATTCTTAGGAGGGGTAAATAATGACGATCGGCAAGAAATTTATTTTGATGTATTCTGTTTTTTTTGTTTCTGTAATAACAGGAGCGTTCTTTGTCTTTAATTCTACAAGGGAACAAAATGCCGAAAAAACAACTATTGATCTTGCTGGTCGACAGCGGATGCTTACCCAGAAATATTTTAAGGAATATATCAATGATTTGATACCCTTACAGATACGCCATAGTACACTGAAAGCGGCAGAAATTGCGACACTCCAGATTGTGGAAGATCGTAAGCAATATACAAAGAATATTGTAACAAAGCTGAAGAAAGATGGTGTTGTTAACGTACACCCAAACAGGGAATATGCCAATATCGATGGTGGCATACCTCTTCCTGCCACTTTTGTACAGGAAGTATCCAAAAAAATAAACGAAAAAGCGGTGTACAGTTATGAACTTCTCAGCAAGTGGAATATAAATAAAGAAAAAGGGTTAAAACCGGGCTTTGAGCAAGAGGCGTTTAATTATCTGTTTCATAAAAAAGGTGAAACTTTTTCTCGATTTATGGTGCACAATGGTATTTATTCACTTCGTTATGCGACAGCTGATAAAGCCTCTGTTTCTGGTTGTGTAAATTGTCACAATAACCATGAGGATAGCCCTAAACATGATTTTAAACTTGGAGATGTGATGGGTATGCTGGTGGTAAATATTCCAATCGGTACAATAAGCACTGAAACTGCAGCATTCTTTGGAACTACGAACGATGATAATTTCGGAAAGGATACCTTTCTTAAGACTAAGAAAGTATTTGATACGACTCTCGGAGCTCTTATGAATGGTGGCAATGCTCCTCTGGACCTAGGAATGACAAAATTTACAAAACTCACAGCAGCAATTGATCCATCGGTCCATAGCAAGCTTAGTGAAGTGCAAAAATTGTGGGGTACTACACAGGATACACTGAAACAGCTTACAGAGACAACTCCAAATTCGGCTGAATATATAGCTGCTTATATGAATGCTTATAAAACAAATAACGCTACAATGAAGGCTATCAATGAGGCGGTTAGTATTTATGTGGCAGATGCTAATAAAAAAGGGATATTTTTGTTGTGGATTCAGGCCGGTTCTGTTGGTTTGATCTGCTTAGTCATTGGTCTTGGTTGGGTTTTTTTCGCGAATCCATTGATAAATTTCCTGAAGGAACTAGTTGGAAAACTGACAGAGAGTTCAAATCAAGTTGCAGCAGCATCAAAACAGATATCATCTTCCAGTCAGAGCCTTGCTGAGGGTTCGTCAGAGCAGGCGTCATCGCTGGAAGAGACTTCCGCATCAATGGAAGAGATGAGATCCATGACAAGACAAAATGCCAAAAACTCCATGGAAACAGCAAAAATTGCCGCGCAGTGTAACCAGAACGCTGAATCCTGCAATAAATCGGTAAATGAGATGAATAATGCAATGCATGATATTAATGAGAGCAGTAAGAAAATTGGAGACATTATAAAGGTAATAGACGGTATAGCATTTCAGACTAATCTTCTCGCACTGAATGCCGCTGTAGAGGCGGCGCGTGCCGGTGAACATGGAAAAGGTTTTGCCGTAGTGGCAGAAGAGGTGCGTAATCTTGCACAGAGAAGTGCAACAGCGGCAAAGGATACGACAGAACTTATTGAAGATTGTGTAAGTAAAGCGGAAGTAGGCACAAAACTTTCTGAAGAGTGTAAGACTGTTTTGGGCGGTATAGTAACAAATGTAAAGAAAGTAGCAAGTCTGATTGATGAAATATCCATTGCTTCGACGGAGCAATCTGAAGGTATTGATCTGGTAGGTACAGCATTGCAGCAGATGGACCAGGTTACACAGCAAAATGCGGCCAATGCGGAAGAGACTGCATCTGCAAGTGAGGAGATGTCGGCCCAGGCACTAAGTCTGCTTGATCAAGTCAATATCCTGTCGAAACAGGTTGGAGATGAGTCTGATATATTAACCGGTTCTAACAAAGAATCACTTTTCCAAACCACTCAACATGAATCATTCCACAAAATTTCGAACTCAACAAGACCAAATGATAATTACAAAAAATCTATTTCTCATAATAGTCCGTCAGCAAAAGAGGAGTTAATCCCAATGGGAGAAAACAGGATAGTTGAACACGATGAAAGTATGAGTGACTTTTAGCAGCAACTCTTCAAGCAGGTATCATAAATCTGTAAGTTATGTGAAACAAGCTACATTACTTAATTATTTTGTGTCAATGTAGGAGTTGTGTGGGGTTACTTTCTCTCCTTTTCATTCAACTGCGGAGCTTTGTCTTTCAGACATTAAATATTGGTGCACACCTGAGGCAGCCTGTCGGCCACTGTAGATAGCTCGAACAACGAGACTTGCTCCCAGTTCCGCGTCACCTGCGGCAAAGATGCCTGGTAGACAACTCATCTTATTGTCATCTATCTTTATCCCGCCTTTTTTATCAAGTTCAAGCTTCAGGTCATTGATAAGAGGGCCGTGCTCACAATGTTGAAAACCTATTGAGATGAAAACCAGATCAGCAGGAAAAATCTTTTCGGAACCAGGTTTTTCTGTATAAGTGCCGCGTGAACCATCCTCTGGTCTCGTCCAATCTAGTTCTGCCACTTTCAGTCCAGTCAGTTTACCATTTTTACCTATAAACTCTTTTGTCTGATATTTCCAGAATCTCTCACAACCCTCTTCCTGAGATGAACTGGTACTGAACGTTTTTGGCCATTCAGGCCATGGATTACAAGGTGGGCGATCCTTTGGGGGAACATCCTGGTAATAAATATGTGTTACACTTGCCGCTCCCTGGCGGATACTGGTACCGATACAATCTGACCCTGTATCACCACCTCCAATAACAATGACACTCTTTCCTTCAGCAGTAATCACTTCCTTATCCGTAATGATATCACCTGCTATTCTGCGGTTTTGTTGAGTGAGAAAAGGCATCGCAAAATGGACACCATCTAAATCTCTTCCGGGGATTACAAGATTCCTGGGAATTTGTGCTCCAACACAAATAACTACAGCATCGAACGTTCGTGATAAATACATCCCTGAAATATCAATGCCCGCATTTACTTGTGTTTCAAAAGAGACACCCTCTTCTTTCAGTTGATTCAACCTTCTTTCAAGTACACTTCTATCGATTTTATAATCAGGTATACCATAACGTAACATACCTCCAATCCTGTCATCTTTTTCAAATACGGTAACGTCATGGCCTTTTCTGACCAATTGTTGTGCTGCTGCGAGCCCTGCAGGCCCGGAGCCAACAATTGCTACACGTTTGCCTGTCTTCGCTTCAGCAGGTTGAGGCTGTATCCAACCCTCAGACCAGCCTCGTTCGGCAATCTGTTTTTCAATCTGTCTTATAGTGACAGCTCTTCTGTTAATTGATAATGTGCATGATGCTTCACATGTAGCCGGACAAACTCGTCCGGTAAACTCAGGAAAGTTATTCGTTGAATGAAGCATGGCCAATGCGCGCTTCCAATGGCCTTTATAAACAAGATCATTCCAATCCGGTATTCTATTCTTTACCGCGCAACCATAGGCATGGCACGATGGAATCCCACAATCCATACAGCGACTTGCCTGTGATTCCAATTCGCTGTCAGAAACATTTTGCTCAAATTCCTGGAAATTTTTTATGCGTTCATCGACCGGAAGTTTAACACCTGGCTTTCTGTCCATTTCGAGGAATCCTGACGGTTTACCCACTAAACACCTCCTCTGTTGCTAATACCAGCTCATCATCACGGTGCTCTTCCTGTCTGATCCGTTCTAATGATTGCTTATATTCCATTGGCATAACTTTAACAAATAATGGCAGACGACTATCCCAATGATCAAGAATGTCTTTTGCTCTGGCACTTTGTGTATATTCAAAGTGTTTAGTCAGCAGTGTGTGTAAGCAGTTCTTGTCCTCGTCTGTCCAGACACTTTCCAGATCGACCATGTCCAGGTTGCATTTCATACCGAACCATTCGTGCTCGTCGTAAACATATGCGATACCACCACTCATGCCGGCCCCAAAGTTGTTGCCGGTCTGTCCGATAACGACTACCGTTCCTCCGGTCATATACTCGCAACCATGATCACCAACTCCTTCAACCACAGCAGTTGCACCGCTATTTCGTACAGCAAAACGTTCTCCTGCCATACCGTGAAGAAAAACTTCTCCTCCTGTAGCTCCGTAGAGAATTACGTTACCTGCAATAATATTTTGATACGGTTTGAACGTTGATTCTTTAAATGGGTTCACAATAATTTTGCCACCTGACATTCCCTTTCCGACGTAGTCATTAGCATCTCCTTCTACACGTATGGTAATACCCGGGACCAGGAATGCTCCAAGGCTTTGTCCGGCATATCCTTTGAGATTCAATTGGATTGTATCTTCAGGAAGTCCGGCAGAACCGTATTTTCTCGTGACTTCACTACTAAGTATTGTTCCTACAGTTCTATTAATATTACGTATTGGAATATCAATAATTACCTGTTCTTTTTTTGTTAATGCATTTTCAGACAATTTTATTAATTCATTATCAAGTGACATGGATAACTCATGGTCCTGCTTCTTGATACAGTGTAATGTTGTTTTTCCATCAGGGTCCGGGTGAGTTAAGAGAGCGCTGAAATCAAGTTTTTTAGCCTTCCAATGGTCTATTGCCTTTCTTACTTCAAGTTTGTCTACACGTCCAACCATTTCATCAACGGTTTTAAAACCCAGTTCAGCCATGAATTCTCTCATCTCTTGAGCAAGAAATCTGAAAAAACGTTCAACAAACTCAGCCTGTCCATCAAAATTGGCTCGTAACTCCGGATTTTGAGTAGCCACGCCTACAGGACAGGTGTTTAAATGGCATTTCCTCATAAGCACGCAACCCAACGTAACCAGAACGGAAGTACCAAAACAGTATTCTTCCGCGCCAAGCAGTGCCGCAATGACGATATCTCTTCCCGTTTTTAACTGACCATCCGTCTGTACAATAATTCTATCACGGAGTTGGTTGGCAACAAGAGTTTGTTGCGTGTCTGCCAGTCCAAGCTCCCATGGCAAACCGGCGTGCATAATACTTGACCATGGCGCAGCTCCGGTACCTCCATCATAACCACTGATTAATACTTGATCTGCTTTTGCTTTGGATACACCCGCAGCAACAGTGCCTACGCCTGATGCGGCTACCAACTTTATGCACACTTTTGCTTTAGAGTTTGCGCAATGGAGATCGTAAATTATCTGCTTTAAGTCTTCAATAGAATAAATATCATGATGAGGTGGCGGTGAAATCAATGAAACTCCGGGTGTAGTATGTCGTACCTTTGCAATGTCTCGACTCACCTTATGTCCGGGTAACTGTCCTCCTTCACCAGGTTTAGCTCCCTGTGCCATCTTGATCTGGATCTCTTCCGCATTTACCAGATATTCACTGGTTACCCCAAACCTGCCTGAAGCAACTTGTTTGATTTTGGAAATCTTCCAATCGCCGTTTGGCAGTTTTTCAAAACGTTCAGGATCTTCTCCTCCTTCACCAGAATTACTTCTACCTCCAATTCTATTCATTGCAATAGCAATAGATTCATGAGATTCTTTACTTATTGAACCGAATGACATTGCGGCAGTCATAAATCGCTTCATTATATTCTCTACAGGCTCAACTTCTTCAATATTAATCTTAGCAGACTCCTTAAATTCAAAAAGACCACGTAATGTTGCCAGTTCTTTTGTCTGACCATCAACAAGCTGCGTGAACTCTTTAAAGATTTTATAGTCATTGTTTCGTGTTGCCTGCTGTAATTTATAGACGGTCTCCGGATTCCAGAGATGCTTTTCTCCACCATGTCTAACTGAATAATAGCCTCCGACATCAAGGAATTCATCATGTTTGCCATCATACGGAAAGGCATTAAGGTGTCGAGCGTAAACTTCCTGTGCTATCTCTTCCATTCCGATACCACCAATTCGTGATGCAGTGTCACAGAAGTATTCATCAATGACTGCTTTATCAATTCCAACAGCCTCAAAAATCTGAGACCCGAAAAAGCTACGAATTGTTGAAATACCCATACGGCTGAATGACTTTAAGAGCCCTTTTTTAACAGCTGAAATATAGGCATCCATCGCATCTTCCGGATCTTTTTTCTCTACCAGGTACTCCTGCTCCGCCATTTCTCTTACTGTGCTGAAAGCGACGTAAGGACAAATTGCTGTGATTCCAAATGCAATTAAAAGAGTAAAGTGCATCACCTCTCTTGCTTCTCCTGTTTCAATAATCAGTCCGCACGAGCCGCGCAATCCCTTCCTGATTAAGTGATGATGCAGACCTGAAACGGCCAGAAGAGATGGAATAGCACAACGCTCTTTGCTGATATGCCTGTCCGTCATGACCAGTATATTAGCTCCGTCCGAAATATGTCTTTCTGCTTTTTCGAAAAGTGAATTCATGGCAGACTTCAAGGCTTCTCCTCCACCTTGAGTTGGAAATAGAATGTCGATCTTTCTTACCATCAGACCAGGATGATTTGCATTTCGAATTCGCCACATATCTGTAGGTGTTAATATTGGGTGAGACAGTTTAATCTGCCTGCAATGTTCCGGCGTTTCCTCAAGGAATCCGCCTTTTTTCCCGATGTAATTCATCAGTGACATAACGAGCTCTTCACGTAACGGGTCGATGGGTGGGTTGGTTACCTGGGCGAATAACTGCTTAAAATAGTTATACAACAGTTGAGGTTTGTTAGACAATACCGCCAGTGCATTGTCATTTCCCATGGCGCCTATCGGTTCCTGTCCACGGCTTGCCATATGTGAAATAGTGGTATTGATATCCTCATCAGTATATCCGAATGCATGTTGTTGCTTCCTTAATACTTCCAAATCTATTTCAGGTATCCTTGACGGATTAAATAATCCGCGAAGTTCAATAAGGTTTTCTTTTAAATAACGGCGATAGGGCGATTGTCTGGAAATTTTTGCCTTTATTTCATTATCAGGAACGATCCGGTTTTGCTCTAAATCAACCAGGAACATTTTGCCGGGTTGTAATCTACCACGTTGACGAACTTCCTCTCCCGGTATGTCAAGAACACCAGTCTCGGAGGCCATGATTATCATACCGTTTTTAGTAACTGTGTAACGCGCTGGTCTTAATCCATTTCTGTCCAGCATTGCACCGATAAAACGTCCATCAGTAATCACAATGGCAGCAGGTCCATCCCATGGTTCCATAAATGCGGCGTGGTATTCATAAAATGCGCGTTTGTCTTCACTCATATAATACTTCTTACCGCAAGCCTCGGGAACCATCATCATGGCAGAATGTGAAAGTGATCTGCCGGATTTGACAAGCAATTCAAAAACATTGTCAAAGACTGCTGAATCACTTCCGTATTCATCATGAATAACAGGTTTTATCTTCTCTATATCTTTACCTAAAAGCTCAGACTCCAGGTTCTTCTCACGTGCCTTCATCTGATTAATATTGCCACGAAGAGTATTTATTTCTCCATTATGCGCAAGGCATCTGAAAGGTTGAGCAAGGTTCCAGGCCGGGAATGTGTTTGTGCTGTATCGTTGATGAATTATTGCAAATGCTGATGTAAAACGTGGATCACTCAGATCAGGAAAGAAAACCGGAAGTTGGTTTCCTGTGAGTAATCCTTTATAGACAATAGTTTTATGGCTGAAACTACAGACGTAAAACTGACTGTAATCTCCATTTGTCCAAGATGAAATCTCATTTTCTATGCAACGTCTTATGATGTATAGTTTTCTTTCAAAGTTCTCACCTTCAAGCGTTTTACTTGTAATAAAAAGCTGATGTACCGTAGGTTGTGTCAAACGGCTGATCTCTCCAAGTGAATTGCCGTTGGATGGAACATCTCGCCATCCTAAAAATCTGCAATCTTCAGCCTCAACAATTTTTTGTACAGTTTGCCTGCATTCTTTAATCTTGGCTTCTTCCTGAGGCATAAAAAACATACCTATACCATATTTTTCTTCAGGAGGTAAAGCAAGATCTTGTTCAGAACAAACTTGACGAAGAAAATCATCCGGAATTTGCAATAAAAGCCCACCTCCATCTCCCGTCAGTTTGTCGCTCCCAATAGCACCGCGATGTTCTAAATTGATTGAAATCTGAATAGAGTTTGAAACTATAGAATGTGTTGGAGTTCCATCTATATTCGCCACAAAACCGACGCCACAGGCGTCATGTTCGTATATCGGATCATACAATCCAGATCTTTCGGGTTGTCCGGCTAAATTTACATTTTTGAAATTATTAATTTCCAGCATATCAGCTTTTGTTTCCACGTAATATTCCTTGATCTATTTTGCCACTTTGTATGCGTGTAGACTTACAATCTCAATTTGATAAGTTTTATTAAGATCCTGGCAGCCAATCACAGCGCGTGTTGGAGAACATTTGATATATTTTCTATACACCTCATTCATCTCGCCCCAATAATCTATATTCTTCATGAAGATGACAGTATTAATAACTCTGTCAAAATTTGTACCGGCTTTTTTAAGGGCACCCTTTACATTTTCAAATATTAATTTGAATTGTCCATTGGGGTCTAATGTCGGAACTTCACCGTTTTTAGCAATTGGTATAAACCCTCCGCAGTTTATTTTAATTGCCTTAATCTTCTGAAGACGTACCACATCTTCCTCAAACCAGTCACACATCAAACCAACTTGCCTGGCAGGCTGTTTGCCTCCTATTTTTCTGCCATCTGCAATGACTAAATCAAGAAGTTTGTCTCTTGCGGCAAATGATAGTTTTTGTGCTTCCTCTGTAGACATACTATCTAACTCTTTTAACGTATAATTTTTATTCGTTGCCTTAGCCATGAATATTTCCCCCTTAGAACTTGTTATGCTGTTGAGGCAGATTAATATACTATACGTATTACTCTGTCGTAACAGCCTGGATAATAATTTTAAAACTTACAATTAAACATTACTTTTTCTTTTGAAAATTAAGTGTTATATAGTGATTTCATTGGGCTAAAATTTACATGCGCTTAGTTACGCAACAATGATGCCGGTTATGAAATATTTACATGTAACTAATTTCATCTGCTGTATAAGTATAAATATAATAACATGATATAGTGGTATTGTTGAAAAACAAAAAAAATATTTAATATTTTACCTGTGGGTTTGTGCGCAAATATTTCTAAATTATTACTGTGTGGCTGAAAATTAGCGAAATATATGCGCAGACAGTGGTATTTGTTTTTTCTTCTACATTTTTTGAGTAATACTGATCAAATGATAAATTAAATGTGACAATTTATAATTCTCAAGTTAAGAAATTTAATGTAAAATTAGACATATTGGCCACAACATTGTAAAATCAAGTCATTATCAATTTATAGCCATAAAAATACTATATAATGGCAAGTATATTTTAAATTTGGAGATCGAGATATTATGGCCGCTGCGAAAACTATAAGTGAATATCTTTTACAAAAACTATTCACACATGGTGTCAGGCATATGTTTGGTGTTCCGGGTGATTATGTTCTTAGTTTTTTTCATCAAGTGGAATCCAGTTCAATAAAGGTTATTAATACGTGTGATGAGCAGGGGGCAGGTTTTGCGGCTGATGCTTATGCAAGAGTAAAAGGTTTAGGGGTGGTGTGTGTTACCTACTGCGTTGGTGGTTTGAAGGTTACAAATACAACCGCCCAGGCTTTTGCAGAAAAGTCTCCGGTTGTTGTAATAAGTGGAGCGCCGGGAACGAATGAAAGAATAAAGTCACCGCTCCTGCATCATAAGGTCAGAGAATTTGATACGCAATTGAAGGTCTTTGAACAGATAACGGTAGCATCGACGGTTATTGACAATCCTCAGACTGCATGTCGCGAAATTGACCGTGTAATAGATGCCGCTTTACAACACAAGAGGCCTGTTTATATTGAATTGCCACGTAATATGGTTTCTGTTACCGCGCTACCCTATTATTTACCACAGGATATACCTCTTCCACGTGATGACAATGCACTTAAGGAAGCACTGCTTGAGGCAAGAGATATCATCAACACATCAAGAAAGCCTGTAATTGTTTCCGGTATTGAGCTGCACAGGTACGGGTTACAGGACGAATTTCTTCAGTTTATAGATAAAACCAATATTCCGGTTGTTTCTACACCTCTGAGTAAATCGGTTATCAGTGAACACCATCCTCAATATATGGGTATTTATGAGGGGGCCATTGGTCGGAGTGATATTAGAGAATATGTAGAATCGAGTGATTGCCTTGTACTTCTGGGCGCGTTTATGACAGATATAAATCTTGGTCTGTTTACAGCGTGTCTTGACCAGGGTCGATCAATTTATGCAACCAGTGAAAAAGTATATATACATTATCACGCATATGAAAATGTGAGCCTGGGTGATTTTCTTAAAGGACTTTTGCAGACTGATATTGACAAACGAGAGACCGGGGCTATTCCTCACCCGAAACCCCTTCAGCCACTTCAACCGGTTACGGGGAAGAAAATTACAATAAACTATTTATTTCGGTCTCTTAATGCCTTTCTTGACAAAAACACCGTAGTCATCGCAGATACCGGAGATGCTATGTTCGGCGCCATGGATATAACAATACACAAGGAGACGAAGTTTCTTGCACCTGCGTATTACGCGTCAATGGGATTTGCCGTACCGGGAAGCCTTGGTGTACAATTAGCTGATCCCAATCTTCGACCACTTGTATTAGTTGGAGATGGAGCTTTTCAAATGACAGGAATGGAACTGTCAACTTCAGCAAGATATCAACTTAGCCCGATTATTATTGTTTTGAATAATAGTGGTTATGGGACTGAACGTCCGATGCTGGATGGCAGCTTCAACGATTTAACAACATGGGCATATAGTTCTATTCCTGATATTCTTAAGTCGGGTAGAGGGTTTAGCATTAAGACTGAAGATCAACTTGAAGAGGCGTTAACACTCTCCCGTCAATATGCTGAAGATATCTGTATTCTTGATGTACAAATAGATGCTGATGATAAGTCATTGGCTCTCGAGTCTATAGCGAAAGCATTTGCCAGTCGCGTTTAAAAATTCACAGGCTTTTGTTTTATACTATTTGGACTTTCAAACCTGGTTTCTCCAATCACGCTTTGTTTACACTCGGGATGGTCTTTGTCAAGCAGGTTTTGACCAACTATTGACATTTCCAGGTTTTCAACGGATGAAGAGTAGTACTGAAAGCGGTGTCTGGATGCACTTAATTACTGTGCTTCCGGCCCTTGAGATGCAGGACAACGGATAATAACTATTACTTAATATGATTCGTTAAAACAGAAAGAACACAATTACCAGGAGGTAATATAATGCAGGAAATCGTAAACTTTTTATTTGAAGTGGGTTTCTTGAAGAATGTAGAGAGAAGCGGATGGCGGCTGTTTGGGAACAAAGCACCTGAGAGCGTAGCTGAACACTCTTTTCGTTGTACTATTTTAGGATACATATTGGCAAAATTAGAAAGGGTTGACGCGTCTAAAGTAATCATGATGTGTCTTTTCCATGATGTGCACGAGGCCAGGACTAACGATCTTCACAAAATAGCACAAAGATACATAAACCTTGAAGAGGGTGGAGAAAAAGCAACCCAGGAACAGCTGGGGTCGTTAAAAGGTGCGATAGGAGATGAGATAGGAGATGTGCTGAGCGAGTTGACAAATCAGAAGAGCAGGGAGAGTATTGTTGCCAGAGACGCGGACATACTGGAGTGCGCAATGCAGGCCAGAGAGTATCAGGTTCAAGGATTTGATGCCGCTGTTGATTGGCTTGACAGAGCTGATGATAGACTAAGGTGTGAGTCCTCAAAAAAGCTGCTGTCAATTTTAATACAGTCAGACCCGAATGAGTGGTGGAAGAGGCTTAAGGATAAAAAGTAATTTTCTGCGATTTGTGAATTGGTTTTTAATATTACATTATAATTATTACAACTGAGAAGTTTCAGAAGATTGTTTGTGCTAATTTATAGTATAAATCTGTGAAATTATTGACTTAAAGAAATATTTTGACAATCATTACTTATTATCCTAAAATTTTAACTCGTTTTGGATAGTTTTTATGTAATTACTCAATAAGTTAAGGTAAACTTATTAATCCGATGACCACCCCTTTCCCCTCCTTCTCAAAGAGGGCGTTTAGCGGTGGTTTTCCTTAACTTATTTAAGGAAGTACGTTTTTATAGAAATCGAAAGGGGAATATTTAAATGAAGACACAACTTGACAGGGCCAGAGAAGGCGAAATTACACAAGAGATGAAAGAGGCTGCTGTCTTTGATGATGTCAGCCCTGAATTTATACGTGACGGAATTGCTAATGGCCACATTGTTATATATGGTAATACTCAGAGAAAATCCAAGGTTGTAGGTATTGGACAGGGCCTGAGAACAAAAATAAATGCAAGTATTGGGACCTCTCCGGATATAGTTGACTTTGATATGGAAGTAGAAAAGGCCAAGGTTGCTGAGAAGGCCGGTGCTGATACTCTGATGGAGCTTTCTACCGGTGGTGACTTAGGTGAGATAAGGCGAAGGGTTCTTGACTCAATCGGTTTAACGGTTGGGACTGTGCCTCTTTACCAGGCAGCAATGGAGACTATTGATAAGAAAGGTTCTGTTGTAAAGATGGAGTCTGATTTCCTTTTTGAGATTATTGAGCGGCAGGCACAGGATGGAATCGGTTTTATGGCTATTCACTGTGGTATAAATATGATTACGTTGGAACGCTTGAGAAAGCAGGGTTATAGATACGGTGGCCTTGTAAGCAGGGGAGGATCATTCTTGACCGCATGGATGAACCATAATAAGAGAGAGAACCCACTATATGAAGAACTTGACAGGCTCATTGATATAATGAAGAAATATGACGTGATTTTAAGCCTGGGGAATGGTCTGAGAGCCGGGGCGGTACATGACAGTACCGACAGGGCTCAGATCCAGGAATTGATTATGAATTCCGAGGTTGCTGAATATGCCCAGAGCAAAGGCGTTCAGATAATTGTTGAAGGCCCCGGGCATATACCGATAGATGAAATAGAGGCTAATGTTATTATACAGAAGAGGATGAGCAATAACGCACCGTTTTACATGCTTGGCCCTATTACTACTGACGTAACACCGGGATATGATCATATATCTTCTGCAATTGGTGCTGCTTTGTCATCACGTTATGGAGCTGATTTTATCTGTTATGTTACCCCTCCTGAGCATCTTGCGCTTCCTAACCCTGATGATGTTAGAGAGGGTGTTATGGCAGCGAAAGTCGCCGCTCACGTTGGAGATATGGTGAAACTTAAGGATAAAGTTAAAAACCAGGATTTAAAAATGGGAATTGCCAGGAGGGACCTTGACTGGAAAACCCAGTTTGAAACTGCTATCACTTCAGAAAAAGCTGAGGAGATCAGAAAAAGCAGGCCGCCTATGGAAGAGGAGACATGCACAATGTGCGGCTCGGTCTGTTCGTTAAAGGGTGTGATGGAATATTACGAAGATGACCTTAAAGGGAGCAGAAAGAAGAGTTACGCTGCGGCTGTATCGGGAAATGGCTTTTAAATATGAATTGTAGCGACGGTTTAATGGTTTCCTGAATGATGTGCAGAATTTATCCTTGTTTATTAATCTTTGGAAACATGAGACATGTCCATAGTTTTATTAGAGCATCCAAGGCCAAGACCACCTGAAAGATATGAATCTGTTGTCAATACTCCGCTATCTGCCTGTCTGATGACAGGCTACATTGCTTCTACGCTGATATCGCGGCACCTTGAAGTGAATGTCGTAGATGCGAACCTGAACGAGTGGTCTTTCGCTAAAATGATTCAGGAACTGGAAAAAAGAAGCTTTAAACTATTAGGTGTTCATTTTGTCTATTTATGGGAATATACCGGAGATATGTTTAAAGCTCTTTTAAGCCTTAAGAAGAAGCTCCCTGATATCCACATAAACCTTTACGGCCACTTTCCCACATTTGCATCAGGAGATTTATTGGCAGAAAACCCTTTTGTTGATTCGATAACCATAGGTGAGCCTGAGGGTGCATTTCTGGAACTTGCCGAGTCAATTGTAAACAACAAGGGCCATTCTGCTTTGCTCGCAATAAACGGCCTTGCTTTTAACGCAGCAAATAGTAAGGCAGATGGAGTTACAGTGGAAAGTGGCGTTGTACAGAACCGACCTGGAAAGCCGGTTTCAGATCTTGACAAACTCCCTTTTCCTTATCGTAACGATTTTAAACAAAAGAAAAAAAAGGGTATTTCTACCTATATACTCGCCAGTAGAGGATGTTATGGAAAATGTACCTTCTGTTATCTGGATAATTTCTATGGTGACGAATCGTACTGGAGGGGGAGAAGCCCTGAAAATATCTTTAAAGAGATTTGTAATATTTATGAAAATTATGGAGAGAAATATTTCTATTTTGCCGATGCTAATTTTTTTGGTCCCGGCAGGAATGGGAAAGAACGCGCGTGTCAACTCGCAAACCTGATTGTAGATAAAGAACTGAATATAAATTTTGGAATAGAATGCAGGGTTAATGATGTAGAGGAGAAAACTATTTCTGCTTTGGTTAAGGCAGGTCTGAAAGAGGTCTTCCTTGGCATTGAAAGCGGTAGCCAGAGGTCTTTGGATAAATTCAGAAAATATACAACGGTAGAGGACAATAAGAATGCAATTTATCTACTCAGAGAGTATGGTATTGAACCGAATTACGGATTCATTATGTTTGATCCGGATTCAACAATTACGGATGTCAGGGAAAATTTTGAATTTCTTAAAGAAATGAATATGCTGAGAACACCAAGTATTACTGCACACCTCTTGCACCATAAGCAGACAATATTTAAGGGAACATTCGATTTTGAACAGAAGTACTATGGCCCCAATACGGATTCCGGAACAATGTATGAATGTTCGTATGAATTTAAGGATAAGTCTGTCAAAGCGTTATCTGATGATATAAACAGTTTTTGCCTTAAGTCGCTTAGAGATCTATTCCGGAACAGAGATGAATTTAATGTACATTTTGATTCTTGTGTATATGAAGAAGATGATCTTTTTTCCAGGCAGATGAACAAAAAACTGATTGACCATTTTGAAATGGCGTTAAAATCCTTTGAGGACAATCCTGTCTTTACTTAAAGCAGATTTTTTTATTGTTAAAATGACCTTATGAAGAAAATCATAGTAACAGGGGGGCTGGGATATATTGGCTCACACACGGTTGTTGAATTAGTAAATAATGGGTTTGAACCTATCATAGTTGATAATCTTTCTAATTCTTATGCTGATGTCTATTCATGGTTAGGTGAAATTCTGGGTCATAAACCTCAGTTTTATCAGATTGACTGTGCTGACAAAAGTGCATTTAATGACGTTTTTAAAGCAAACAATAACATTAAAGGGGTGATTCATTTTGCTGCCTTCAAGTCTGTTTGTGAGTCTGTGGCACAACCAGTTTTATACTATCAAAACAATCTTAATTCATTACTTGTATTATTGGAATTGATGAATGAATATAGTATTGGTAATCTTGTCTTTTCTTCGTCATGTACTGTTTATGGAATCCCTGAAGGAAAGATACAAGTCGATGAAAATACTATGTTGCAAAAACCAAACTGCCCTTACGGGCAGACCAAGATTATGTCAGAACAGATTATTTCTGATGTAGCTGATTCATGTGAAATCAAAGCTACATTACTTCGTTATTTCAATCCAATTGGTGCTCATGAGTCAACCGGAATTGGTGAGTTGCCAATCGGCAAGCCGGATAATCTGGTGCCATTTATAACACAAACAGCAATAGGCCTTAGAGATAAACTCTCTATTTTTGGAAACGATTATGAGACACCGGATGGGACCTGCATACGAGACTTCATTCATGTTACAGATTTGGCAAATGCGCATGTAAAGGCACTAGGGTACTTAGGCAAACAGGAAGAGCGAGTTTCCCGATTTAACCTGGGCACTGGAAAAGGGCACTCTGTAACGGAATTGGTAAAAACCTTTGAAATAGTAACCGGTGAAAAGCTTAATTATGAATTTGTTCCAAGGCGAGATGGAGACGTGCCGGCTATTTATGCTAATGCGGACAAGTCAAACCGTGTTCTTAACTGGACATGCAGGTACTCGTTAGAAGATTCATTAAGCTCAGCCTGGAAATGGCAAAAACATTTGAAAAAAATAAATTTTAAGATAAAGCTTTAAAGTAATGCATGGTATAAACGGGAACTCATTGAAACCAAATCAGATACAACTCCCATAGGACTACTGAAATAAAAATCAGAAGAATTAAGATAAACAGATATTTAGCACGAATTTTTGTGCCGAAAATATGAACATTTTTATAAATTAGCAGTAAAGTCACAGAAGCTGTTGTTAGGAGATATTTTGCTGTAAGAAATGGCAACGTGCCATATTGAAGGAAATGTTCCATTATTGGGTTTATTTCTGCGGCTCCTTTACTAATTAAATGGAGAGTCAGCATGGCGTCTGTTACACTTAAAAGAATTATCACAATGATTATGCTGAAAACTCTCACGCTGAAATGATCAAGAAAATAACTTTCCTGATGATCTGTTCTTCTTCGAATTGTCTTTCGTCGGCCAAAAAACAGATACCGTAATCCTGGCGCACCTTCTTCTTGCCTTCTATCAGTGTCGTTTGACCGGTTTTTTTCAGATTCTGAAGGTGATTGTAATTCCATAGAGAAAAAAATATATTGTATGGGCTGGTAACGTTTCTTACTCGACACAAACATTGATTAGTTCGTTCGTATGGCAATATGTTCTACAAGGAAATAGTGTCCAACGAAAACCGAACCGATTTGATCGAAATTCATTACTAGACTTTTATGGAGATTAGAAACAAAATTTCACTGGATTTCAACTGTTATTATTTAACTACTTTGTTATTATACATGTTTCTAGACTTTAACTAATGTACAATAAAGAAGACAACTTATATAAGCATTGGGAAAATATTGGTTTATGAATAGTGATGATGTTCAATATCTGAATGATTTAAGCTATGGCTATTGGAAGTCTCAGGTCCTTTTTGTAGCTGTTGAGTTAGATCTATTCACGTTGATTGATAGAGGAGGAAAAGGTGGTAAGGATATTGCCGCAGAACTCAGGACTGATATTAGAGCAACGGAGATGTTGCTGAATGCACTAGTCTCGCTCAAACTTTTAAAAAAAAATAAGCAAAAGTATATAAATACTACAATTTCCAAGCGTTGTTTGGTGAAAAACAGTCCTTTCTTCCAGGGAGATCGGATTTGCCACTTTAATAATATGTGTGATTACTGGTCTCGCTTAAACACTGCTGTAAAGACCGGTAAGCCAACGGCATTTTTTAATGCAAAGAAAAATGTTGATAAAAAGAGATTAGGGGTATTTATCAGGGCTATGCATAACATTGCTACGATACAGGCCGATCAGATATACAAAAAAGTCGAATTAGGGAAATATAGAAAACTACTGGATCTTGCGGGGGGGCAGGGTACGTATGCAGTGCGTTTTGCAGAGAAGAATAAGAATCTGCAGGCTGTTGTCTTTGACCTTCCTGATGTAATTAAGATTGCCAGAGCATATATTAAAAAATCAGAACTTACTGGTAAAATTACTACAAAGGCCGGTAATTGCCTTGAGGATAATTTTGGTAAAGAGTTGTATGATATTGTCTTAGTCTCAAATTTATTACACATTTATGACGTAGTTGAGAACCGTACAATCTTAAAAAAGTGTTGGGATTCCTTGACAAAAAAAGGTATAGTCGTAATTCAGGAATTTATATTGAATCCTGCAAAGACGACACCTCTATTCAGTGCACTATTTAGTCTGAATATGTTAATGGGAACCCAGAATGGTTCTTCGTATTCTGCGGTTGAGATGAAGGAGTGGCTTAAGAAGGCAGGTTTTAAAAACATAAAGAGAATTGATCTGAGTATGGATTCAGGGTTGATAATTGGATATAAGTTATAAATACAATTAAGGAGAGAAAAAGATGTATAGAATGATTGTTACACCAATAATACTGTTTTTGTTTATTTTGCAGACAAATAATTTTCTGTTTGCAAGTGATAATGCAGTGGTAAAAGCTGAAGCAATAACTGCTACAGCAGAAGCTAATGTAAAAGAGAGTACAGCGGCTATAGCAGAAAAGAAAGCCAAAGCTGAAGAAAATGTAAAGGCATTTCCAACAGCAGTAAATAGTCAAATAACCGATTCTGTCACTCAGTCTGCGCCCGTAGAAGGGATAAAAGATGTTGTTAAGAAAGCAGAAGAGACTGTCAAAGAGGTAGTAGCTTCTGCTGTAGCAGAGGAAAAAGTAAAACCAGATGAAAGTGCTGAAGCTGTTGTGGAAAAGGAAAGTGATGTTATCGCTACGGTAAATGGTGAAAAGATTTTACGTCTAGACTTTGATAAAAGGTTGAATGTTTTCAGACGAATGAATCAGGACGTGACAAATACAATTAAAATGCAGGTTGTCAGCCAGTTAACAAAAAAAGAACTACTCAGACAATTTGTTGATAAACAAGATATAAATACCAGCAAGGAAGACGTTCAGGCTGAGATTGAAAAAATAAAGTTCTTTTTGCAAAATAATCCTGCTAATAAAGACAAGCCACTGGAGGAAATACTTGAAACCCAGGGATCAAGTGTGTCAGAGTTGGAAGATGAAGTGAGCAGGGCCCTTGCTCTAAGCAAATACCTGGAAAAAACGGTTAACGATGCTGACAAAAGAGAATATTTCAATGCAAATAAAGATGCGTTTAATGGTTCAAGGGTAAAGGCAAGCCATGTATTGATTGATACTAAAAGCATGAAAACGGATGCTGAAAAGGCAGAAGCAAAAAAGATGATTGACATTGTAAAGATGGAGATAGATAAAGGTGCTGATTTTGCTGAGATGGCAAAAAAGTACTCAAATTGTCCTTCCGCAGAAAATGGAGGCGACATCGGTTTCTTTCAAAGAAAAGGTTCTATTGTAGAAGAATTTGCAAAAGTTGCTTATGCGATGGATGTTGGAGAGATTAGTGACCCAGTCGAGACAGAGTTTGGATATCATATAATTAAGGTGACTGAGAAGGAAGAAGGAAAAGATGTTAATTACGAAGATGTTACAGATATGGTTGATTTTGTATTTATGCAGATCAAAACCGAAAGTCTTTTAAAGGAGTTGTATGACAAGGCAAAAATAGAAATTATGCTTTAAGTTCCATTATAAAGAGTAATATTTTCATTCATTGCGTTCTCTACTCATCGGTTTCTCGTTATTACCATTTGTGATAAAGAAAAACCGATGAGAGAGGATCATAACCCTTTTACTTTCCTGTAAATATCCGGAAGTTTTTTTATTAAAACCTGTAATCTTTTTTCAAAAGTAATTGGTTTTGCGGGCGAACCCCAGATGACAGACCCCGGCTTTATACTTTTATAAACATTTGAAGCCGCGCCTACCATGCATTTATCACCAATTTCTACGTGATCAGTAATACCTACATCCTCCGCAATTATTACATTTTTACCTATTTTTACGCCTCCGGCCAGCTTTGCATAGGCAATTAACATAGAGTCCTCACCGATAATGCAATTATGAGCAATATGGGAGTGGTTATCAATTTTGACACCGGAGCTTATGATAGTTTTATCAAGCGCGGCACGTGCGATTGTTACGTGTGATCCGATTGATACATCATTACCAATTTCAATAGTTCCTACCTGAGGTATCTTTACGTGCTTGCCTTTTATTTGGAGATAACCAAAACCGTCATCTCCTATAGACGCTCCGGATTGGATTACTACGCGATCACCTATTGTAACTTCTTCCCTGATCGTAACATTCGGATAAATAATTGAATCATCACCGATTTTACAGTTTGTACCTATAAAAACATTAGGGTATATGATTACATTTTTGCCTATTTGTGTATTACCTTCAATTACAACATTTGTTCCGATAGATATATTGTCACCAACCGAAGACTCATTAGAGATTACTGCTGATTCATGAATCCCTCGCGGCCTTTGCTGCTTATTATCAGAAATAACCTTAAGTAGTTTAATAAACGCGAGAAAAGGGTTGTCGGTGATAATAAATGTTTTCTTAGATTCTTCAATTAGTCTGTGTGATACCACCGCGGATGCATTTGTTTGAAGAACTTTACTTACGAGTCGTTCATTCTTTATAAAGCTTATGTCGCCCTTTTCAGCATTTTCAATACTTGAAACACCTGTGACGATCAGATTGCCATCTCCAAGCACCTTACCGCCAATAATTTCGCTGATCTGTTTTATAGTATATTTCATAATGATATATTATGATGTAGATGATATCAAATTAGCTAGAGAATTGAGCTAATCTTATATCACAGGAATATAATACTGTCAAATTTAACTTTCATGTTGACAATAGGCAAATATGGCAATACTATTCTAACAGAATATCATTTCCTTTACTTCCTGTTATTCTGAAGAAAGTGAAGAGACTCTTGTTAGAAATTTAATTACGCTTAATAAGGATAATAGCGTTGTGCAAATAATTCTCAAGTTGAACCTGATTCAGAATAGTATGTTAACGAGTACGTGTCCGAATGGCTCTAAATAAAGGTGAAATAAAGCACTGACATGATAGAATCTAAAATTGATGATTGTACAAGTAAAGATAAAATCACTTTGCTATGTGACGAGACTATTAATTTAGGCGCAACATTTTCTAAGTTAATTTCTACAAAAAGCATTGTCGTGGAACCATGGGTGCAGTTGAAGTGCAGGTTTGGTTGCCCAAAATTTGGGAAATACAAAGCCTGCCCTCCATATACTCCAACTTATAAAGAGACTCGTGAGTTATTAGAATGTTATGAAAGTGCTATTTTGATAGAAGGACAACCTCCCGCAAAACAATTTGAGGAGATGCTTCTTGAAATTGAACATAAAGCAAATTTTGCCGGTTTTTATAAGGCATTTTCTCTTAATGCCGGACCATGTCCACATTGTGCGGTATGTGATGTGGATGGGACGTGTATAATGCCCAAAGACGTAAGGCCGTCAATGGAAGCATGTGGAATAGACGTCTTTAAAACGGTTCGCAATAATGGTTTTGAGATAAAATTTCTTGAACATAAGACAGAATATGTTAAATATTTCGGTATGATATTATTGGAGTAACCGTAATAAAGACAACAAAAGAGGTAGGGTGGAATAAGGACGAATTCACCAATAACTGGTAATAAATTAAGGTGGATTTCCTGTCGTTTAATCTACCATAAAATAAATTAAAGGGTGTGTATATGTGTGGAATTGTAGGATATATTGGCGAAAACTGTGCTCAACCAATTCTCATTAATGGGATTAAAAGGTTGGAATATAGAGGTTATGATTCTTCCGGGATATCAGTGTTTGATGATGGTAAAATACTTTGTGAAAAATCTGTGGGTTTTGTCAGTGAATTAGAGAAGAAGATAGATGGCAGGTTTAAAGAAGCTACATCAGGCATTGTTCATACGAGATGGGCAACTCATGGAGCGCCTACAATTGAAAATGCACATCCTCATGTTGATTGCTCAGGAAAGATATCGATTGTACATAATGGTATTATTGAGAATTATAATTATCTGAAAGCAAAACTGGAAAAAGAAGGTCATGTTTTTAAAAGTGAAACGGACTCTGAGGTGATTGCACATCTTATAGAAAGTCATTTCGAAGGCGTGTTGGAAGATGCTGTCAGAACTGCTCTGAAGGAGGTTGAGGGTGCTTATGGATTGGCTATAATCAGTGCGGAAGATCCCGGCAAACTGGTAGCGGCAAGACATGGGAGCCCTTTAATAGTAGGTATAGGAGAGAGAGAGCATTACGTTGCTTCAGATGTTGCCGCAATTCTGGAATATACTAAAGAAGTTGTTTATCTGGATGATAATGAGATTGCCGTACTGACAAAGGATGGTATGAGTACGACTGACATAGACAACGTTCAGATTATTAAAAGGGTTGATGAGGTCCAATGGAATCTGGATAAAATTGAAAAGGGTGGATACGAACACTTTATGCTTAAGGAAATCTATGAACAACCGGAAGCTATACGTGATGCGATGTTGGGCAGATTTGAAAAAAATAGTAGTCTTGTACACCTGGGCGGCTTGAAAGATCATGAAAATGATCTGCTCAAAATCAGGCGTATTATAATAGTGGCGTGTGGTACTTCGTGGAATGCCGGCCTGATAGGCGAGTACATGATTGAGGAACATTTAGGAATACCTGTTGAGGTGGAATATGCTTCAGAGTTCCGGTATAGAGATCCTGTTATAGAAGTTGATACAATGGTAATTGCGATAAGCCAGTCTGGTGAAACAGCGGATACACTGGCCGCAATTCACGAAGCTAGAAAGAAGGGGGCTCTCATTTTGTCAATTTGCAATGTGGTTGGCAGTAGTATCGCGAGGGCTGCGGATTGTGGTATCTTTCTCCATGCTGGTCCTGAAATCGGTGTTGCTTCAACAAAAGCTTTTACCTCACAAATTGTGGTATTGTTCATGTTTACTCTCTTTATGGCCCGAATTAGAGGTAAGGAAGAGATATTGGATAGCGATCTGGCAAATAAATTAATAGTACTTCCGGAGCAAGTTAAGTCAATTCTTGATAATAATGATCAAATAACTGAAATCGCTGAACTTTACAAAGATAGTGATAACTGTCTCTACCTGGGGAGAGGTTACAACTATCCTGTCGCGTTAGAGGGGGCTCTGAAGTTGAAGGAGATATCTTATATACACGCAGAGGGTTATCCTGCAGCAGAAATGAAACACGGGCCAATAGCGCTTATTGATAAGAATATGCCGGTGATTGTCGTTGCTACTACTGACAAGGTGTATTCAAAGGTCTTGAGTAATATTGAAGAGGTCCGAGCACGAGGTGGCAGGGTGATTGCGATAGCAAGCAAAGGAAACGGTGAAATATCAAAGATGGTAGATCATGTTATTTTTATCCCGGAGACAATTGATGCATTAGTGCCAATATTGTCTGTAATCCCACTCCAGTTGCTAGCATATCAAATGGCCGTGATGAGGGGCTGTGATGTTGACAAGCCACGTAACCTGGCTAAAAGCGTTACTGTGGAATAACCACTTATCAGTTTTGGGATTTAATTGTCATGTAGCTTTCTTTCTTTTTCAGTTAAAGTAAAAATAGTCTTGAATACTTTTTCTCCATTACGTGTCATTTTCTTGTTACGCCTTGCCATCATTCGTTTTGCTACCTGAAGTTCTCTTTTTATGTCGTATGCCCTTGTAAGATTGTCAGAGTACCATGAAAATGAGGGTATAAATTTTGGGGGAGTACTTGTCAGGAGTATGTTACAGGCAAAGCCAATAATACTTCCGGTTGTAAACTTTGTGTTTATTGCAGTTTTTGTATGATCACCCATTATCATTCCAAGAAATGTTTGTCCGGAATCTATGATTTTGTCATACAATTGGAGCTTAACCGAGCCATATATATTTGTAAGATTACTGTTTACGGTTCCTGCCCCCAGGTTAACCCATGAACCTATATAAGAATCACCAAGGAATCCATCATGCTGTTTGTTTGTATAGTCCTGGATTATCGTATTTGTGATTTCTCCGCCTATCTTGCACACTTTTCCTATGTTTGATCCGGCATGAATTCTAGAAAGGGCATGAATAGTTACGTTGTCATCAATAAACGCAGGGCCTTCAATTACACTATTTGAAGATATCTTCACTTCATTGCCTATAAAAATTGGACCATTTTCAGCGTCAAGAACACAACCTGGTTTAATTATTGAGTTCTTTCCTGTAATTATTTGAGAACCTTTAATAAAATGTACTCCAATATGTTTATTTTCCTTTATGGGCTTGTTTTCTATGTATGATGTAATATCCGTTGTAAGCTGTTCTTTGTTGATGTGAATTAAGTCCCATGGATATTGTATAAGCCTTGCACTGACTTCCTTTACTTTAAATTTTTTTTTAATTCATAAGTCAAATCTTTATCTAAAAATGTATCCGGTGTTATTGAAATGCAATTTTTCCTGAGCAGCCTTGCATAAACGATAGTGTTGTTATTAATACCAATCTCTTCTTCACCGGAAATAGCAATTGGTGAAGACATTAAGAGCCTGCCGTTGATAAATAAACAGCTTTGGATGTTGCTTTCGTTATTGTTTAAACTATGAGGATAAATTTCGTCAAGAAAATTTTTAAGATATTCTCTGCAATAAAGACTGATGTCTGTATCAGGATACTGGATGGTTATTCTTTCAAGAAAACTGTACATGCCGCAACGTAGTTCATAAACAGGTCTGTTGTAAGCCAGGGGTAGGAAGTTTTGATATGAGCCATCTTCAAAAACACATAAGCTTTTCATAATTAAGAGGATACTTTGTACTTGTTAAATTGTCAAGATGAATGAAGTTATATTTTCCTTGTAAAAAATATCAGGCATTTTATAATTACTTTGAGTTTCCAGATAATCTCATTTAAATGAAACAGTACAGATGAAAATCTGTAAAAAATTTTTAATTATTGAACTCACTTAGATCGTAATTACTCCGCGATTAACTAGTGTAAGCAATGGATGGAAAAGGTGAAATATGAGCTATAAAGCATGGTTTCAATGCGCTTCAGGCTGTAATGAGCGATATGAATTAAATGAGATAATATACAATTGCAAAACATGTGGTGGCCTATTGGAGGTGAAGCATGATATTGAGAAATTGAAACATCGAAGTCCCGGTTCCTGGATGAGGCTTCTAGACGAGCGTTATAGAAGAACTAAATGGCCTTTCGGGAGCTCCGTCTGGGGAAAAAAAGAGATGGTTTGTCCCAATGTAGATAATGAAAACGTAGTATCTCTCTATGAGGGTGGTAGTAATTTATTCTGGGCCGAACGCCTTGGGAATATTATTGGTACAGAAGATTTATGGATCAAACAGTGTGGAAACGCTCATACAGGTTCGTTTAAGGATTTGGGTATGACCGTATTGGTTTCCATGGTTAAGCAGATGATTTCAGAAGGGAAGGACATAATGGGGGTAGCGTGTGCTTCAACGGGTGATACTTCTGCTGCACTATCTGCTTACTGTGCCGCTGCAGGTATCCCTGCAATTGTGTTTTTGCCAAAAAATAAAGTTTCCACTGCACAATTAATTCAACCGATTGCCAACGGGGCATTAACGCTTTCGCTTGATACTGATTTTGATGGATGCATGGAAATAGTCCAGAAAATATGTAGAGAGAATAATATTTATCTTGCTAATTCAATGAATTCTCTGAGGATTGAAGGGCAGAAGACGGTAAGCATTGAATTGGTCCAGCAGCTTGATTGGGAAGTTCCTGACGTAATTATCATTCCTGGCGGTAATTTAGGGAATGTTACTGCTCTGGGTAAGGGATTTCTGCTGATGAAAGAACTGGGTATGATTAACAAGCTTCCGAGAATTGTATGTGTACAGGCGGCAAAGGCAAACCCTTTATATCAGAGCTATTTGAGTGGTTTTAAAGAATTTAAGCCGGTTCAGGCGCAAATGACGCTTGCAAGCGCAATCCAGATAGGAAACCCTGTCAGTATTAACAAGGCCATCAAGATGCTGAAGTTGTTTAATGGTGTTGTGGAGCAGGCGACAGAAGATGAACTTGCTAATGCCGCTGCGTTAGCTGATAAAACCGGACTATTTAACTGTCCTCATACCGGAGTTGCTTTGGCTGCGCTATTTAAGCTCTTAGAAAAAAATGAGATTAAGAAGGATGAAAGAATAGTGATTATTTCAACCGCACATGGACTGAAATTCACCGATTTTAAAGTAAAATATCATGAAAATAAACTTGAAGAAGTTGAATCAAAATATGCAAATGTTCCTTTAGAGCTTCCTCCGGAATATGACAAAGTAAACAGGGCTATCATTGACAAAATATCTGAATACAGTTAGTTTTTTTATAAACCGTAGTTTACGTTATAGTATCTATAATAAAATCCAAGAAGAAACTATCATAATATCTCCGTTTGTTAATTGATTTAGACCATGTTTTTCTTTCATTCCTTAACGGTGTACTTCAGTATTTTGTTTGTTTTGCCAATATCCACTCTATGCTTTTTCACAATTAACCGATAAACCTTCAACTTAATAAATTGTAATGAATCAAATTAGATGTGTTTAGGAACATACTCGAAACTAAAATTAATAACAATTATTGTTGATTAGGCACCTTGTCTCATAAGCTTTTTAAATATATAGTGTTATGAATATTATCAAATAGTCTGAAATACTATGGAATTTACTCTGTTTAAAGTCATAACTTGTTACAGGTAAATATATTAACACTATCTATAGCTATCATTCATACGGTCGGTGTTCTTTTATTTCAAAACTCTATGTACTTGACAAAAAAATCCATTATCGTATAATTTTTACATTGAAGATTCGAAGAAAAAGTACTTTTATTATTTATATTAGCTGGATGTATTTATCAAGCTCAGGCGAAAAGAGATTTCATGAATATAACTATTTCTTAAAGTCTTATTTTTGACAATGGATTCAAGCTAATTGGAGGTATTCAGAAATGATTCGTTATAGCTGTGATATGTGTGGACGGTCACTAGTTCCCGAAGAAGATGATAGATATGTTGTTAAGATTGAGGTTTATTCTGCATGTGACTCAATGGACACCGATTGTGAAGATGAAGAGTTTGTAAACGATTTTGAAGAGGTGGACGATGATGTTGATGATGAATGTGATCATCTTGATCCGGATGAGATAGATAGTATCGAATATAAGACATTTCGTTATGATTTATGTTGTAAATGTCATAGTAGATATTTACAGGATCCTCTTTCGATTAATTCGATAAGACGAGGGCGTTTTTCTGAAAATTAAATTCTTTTTGATTTTTAAATAACCTGTTGGTATTAAATAAAATCAGACATTGATGTCCAGTCCTGTTTTTTCGCTGATTAGATGATGGTTTTTAAGGGTTTCATATCCATCCGAACTTGAGCTTGCAACTCATTATTGTTGCGGCTGATAGCTGAATAAATAATAGCATATATATAATGGTTTATTTCAAGGGCGGTATATATTCACTTAATCACCTCTTTAACTCCTCAAAACGTTAGTCAAATATCCTTTTGACCTATGTAATAACTGATATAATATTTATAAAAATTATTAACAAATTTGTATTTAAGCTAATTATGGGAATGACTATTACTGAGAAAATTATTGCAGCACATTCCGGAAATCAAGATGTAAGTGCCGGCCAATTTGTTTATGCTGATGTTGATATCTGCCTGGGTAATGATATTACTGCCCCGATTGCTATTGAACAGTTTGAAACACTTGGAGTAGAAAATGTATCGAATCCTGATAGTATTGTTTTAGTCCCTGATCACTTTACACCAAATAAAGATATTAAATCAGCTCAAAATTCCAAATTACTCAGAGAATTTGCACATAAGCATCAAATTAAGAATTATTTTGAAGTGGGGCGGGTGGGGATTGAGCACGCCTTACTACCGGAACAGGGAATAGTAGTTCCCGGTGATTTAGTGATTGGAGCAGATTCACATACATGCACATATGGTGCGATGGGTATTTTTTCTACAGGCGTTGGAAGCACTGATCTGGCAGCATGTTATGCAACCGGAAAAGTGTGGTTAAAAGTACCGGAAACTATTAAATTTGTTTTTAATGGGAATCTCAACAAATGGGTTTCAGGTAAAGACTTGATTCTTCATATTATTGGTAACATTGGTGTTGATGGTGCAAGGTATAAAGCTATGGAGTTTTCAGGGCCTGTTGTGACAAATCTTTCAATGGACGATAGACTTGCTATGTGCAATATGGCTATAGAAGCCGGTGCAAAAAATGGGATTATAGAGCCGGATGATTGTACAGAAGATTACGTTAATGGCAGAGCTCAAAGAGAATACAAATTTTACTCCGGTGATACGGATTGTAAGTACCATGAAATTTATGAGTATGATGTCAGCACCCTTTCACCTCAAGTTGCATTACCAAATCTGCCTGAAAATGTACGTCCGGTGGAAGAATTGTCAGATATTAAGATAGACCAGATTGTCATAGGTTCATGTACCAATGGTAGGATTTCTGATTTAAGAGTAGCAGCTGAAATCCTTAAAGATAAAAAAATCCATCCGTCGATACGTTTAATTGTAATCCCTGGTACACAAGATATATATCTTGAGGCATTAAAAGAAGGTTTAATAGAGATTTTCATTAAAGCCGAGGGTGTTGTTTCTACACCGACTTGTGGTCCGTGCCTTGGTGGTCATATGGGCATTCTGGCAGAAGGGGAACGTGCTTTGTCTACCACTAATAGAAATTTTGCCGGTAGAATGGGCCATATTAAATCTGAAATCTATCTTTGTAATCCTGCTGTAGCTGCTGCTTCTGCTATTACGGGAATAATTACTCATCCTGAAAATATTGATTGAGAATTGAACTTAAAAACAACATTTACGTCTTTGAAGTGACCTTTTAAAGGGGACTGTTAAAGTGATAAACAGAATTGAAAAGAAACAACAAAAAAACCAGAAAAAATACATTGGAATTGATATAGGCTCTGTGAGTGTAAAGGCTGTCCTTATTAACGAGGATAAGGAAGTTCTGGAGAACCATTATGTAAGGTCACATGGCCAACCGTTAGATACGGTGTTGATTGTCCTTAAAGAAATTGTAAACAGAATTGAAATTGATGAAATCAAAGGGATAGCTGCTACCGGTTCCGGTGGTAAGCTCTTGGCAGACATATTAGGCATCAGTTTTATAAATGAGATAGTTGCACAAAGCACGGCAACATCGGTATTACATCCTGAAGTAAGAACGGTTATCGAAATAGGCGGTGAAGACTCAAAGCTGATAATGCTTGAACCTGATGAAACAACTGGCAACTTGAAAGTATCAGATTTTTCTATGAATACGATGTGTGCTGCCGGGACGGGGTCTTTTTTAGATCAGCAGTCAACAAGGATCGGTGTCTCCATAGAAGAAGAATTTGGAAAAATGGCATTAAAGTCTAAAACCCCACCAAGAATAGCTGGAAGGTGCAGTGTATTTGCAAAATCGGACATGATCCACCTTCAACAGGTGGGAACAGAAGCCCATGATATTGTCGCCGGTCTGTGTTATGCGCTTACAAGGAATTTTAAAAGTAACATCGGGAAAGGTAAGGATTTTGTAAAGCCAATAGCATTTCAAGGCGGCGTTGCGGCAAATGCCGGAATAGTTAAATCGTTTGAGGATATACTGGATTTAGATGAAGGAGAGCTCATAATCCCGAAACACTTTAATACTATGGGTGCGATAGGGTGTGCGATGGCTTTAATTGAAAAGAATATTAATTCTCCCTTTAACGGTTTTAAGGCAATCGATACCTATCTGAAAAATCGTAAAGGAAAAAGCTCTAATCTTAAAAAACTGAACTGCAACAAATATGACATTAATGTTGACAGACGTATTCTGGAAAATGGTAAAAAAGTGGAGGCTTATGTTGGTGTTGATGTTGGCTCAATCAGCACAAATGTTGTGGTTATTGCCAGGAACAAAGATGTTTTAGCAAGACGTTATCTCATGACGGCAGGTAAACCGCTCGAGGCAGTGAGACAGGGGTTGCTGGAGGTAGGAGAAGAGGTTGGTAAAAATGTCATAATAAAGGGTGTTGGTGTTACCGGTTCGGGAAGATATCTTACGGGAGAGTTTATTGGTGCTGATATCGTCAAGAATGAGATAACCGCCCACGCGACAGCGGCCGCATGGGTTGATAATGATGTTGATACAATATTCGAAATAGGTGGGCAGGATTCAAAATATATAAGTCTGGAGAACGGTGCAATAGTTGATTTTACCATGAATAAAGTATGTGCTGCCGGAACAGGGTCATTTCTTGAAGAACAATCTGAAAAGCTGGATGTTAATATTAAACAGGAGTTTGGTAAGCGTGCGTTAGATTCGTGTTGCCCATCTCAACTTGGAGAGAGGTGTACGGTATTTATGGAATCAGATCTCAACCACCATCAGCAGTTGGGCGTACCTAAAGATGATTTGTTGGCAGGGTTGAGTTACTCAATCGTATTAAATTATATAAATCGTGTTGTAGAAAAGAGAAAAATAGGAGATACTATTTTCCTGCAGGGTGGAGTGGCCGCAAACAGGGGCGTTAAGGCCGCTTTTGAAAAAGTGACCGGTAAAACCATTATTGTACCACCTCAACATGATGTTATGGGTGCAATAGGCTCAGCAATAATTTCTATGGATGAAAAAACATGGGATGAGTCAAGGTTTAAGGGTTTTGATTTAAGGGGAAGGAAATACGAGACAACTTCATTTGTGTGCAAGGACTGTTCAAATATATGTGAGATAAGAAAAGTTTCTATAACCGGCGAATCTCCGCTTCATTATGGAAGTCGCTGTGGTAAGTTTGATGATGAAAAGAAGGTAAAAAAATCAAAGAATCTGCCAAGGTTGTTTAATGAAAGAAGCAGGCTTTTATATGGTCCTTACTATACAGATCGAAAAACTAAAAGTACAGTGGTACGTGACAATAAAACTAAGTCACGAGGCCGAATAGGTATACCGCAGGCATCTACATTCTTCGAACTGTTTCCTATGTGGAGAACGTTTTTCACGGAATTAGGATTTGAGATAGTTATTTCTAAGAATACTAACAGAAGCGTTATCAGTAAAGGGATTGAACATGTAAACACCGAGACATGCTTCCCTATAAAAGTGTCACACGGACATGTTGTGGATATGCTTGACAAGGACATAGATTATCTTTTTCTCCCCAGTGTCATCAATATGACCCATGAATCCTCTAACTTGACACACTCGTATGCGTGTCCTTATATACAGTGTCTTCCTTACATAATTGGATCGGCGGTTGATCTGGAATCGCGGAAATTCAAGTTGTTGCAGCCTATAATTCACTTTGAATACGGAGAATCTCATGTACAGAAAACATTTCGTAAGATCGCTGCTGATATTGGTGTCAGGGGAAGAAAGGCTGCCAGCGCAATAGCAAAAGCCTTGGAAACACAAAAAGATTTCTATAATCGTCTCGAGAGAAGAGGCAAAGAAGTGTTAGACAATTTAGGCGAAGATGAGAGTGCACTGGTAATCATCAGTCGTCCTTATAACGGCTGTGATTCCGGTGTTAATCTTGATCTGCCCGAAAAACTCAGAGATATGGGTATACAGGCAATACCAATGGATTGTATACCTATGGATTTAGAAGATATATCAAGGGATTATCCAAATATGTATTGGAAATATGGGCAGAAAATATTAGCTGCAGCAAGATTTATTGCAAAAGACAAGAGGTTGCACGCTCTTTATATCACAAATTTCGGGTGTGGTCCGGACTCTTTCATCTCAAAGTTCTTTCCTAAAGAAGTTGGCGGAAAACCATTTTTAATGATAGACATAGATGAACATAGTGCTGATGCAGGAGTAATGACACGTTGCGAGGCATTTCTTGACAGCCTCAAAAACGCGAGAATTAAAAAGTTTAAAAAGGATACAGACATAAAGCGTACTCGTTCGCTAAGCAAGAAAAGGATTATGTACATACCGTATATGAATGATTGCTGCTTTATGGCAGCTGCTGCTATGAGGGCAAACGGTGTTAACGCTGTTGCAATGCCAATGCCGGATGAAACAAGTCTTGAATTAGGAAGAAAGCATACGTCCGGAAAAGAGTGTTATCCGGCGATCCTTACGACAGGAGATATTGTCAAAAAAGCAAAATGTCCTGATTTTGATCCTGAGAGGAGTGTCTTCTTTATGGCAACCGCATCGGGCCCGTGCCGATTTGGTCAGTATAATTCAATGCACAGAATGATCCTGGATGATATTGGTCTGCCACATGTACCGATTTATACACTTGACCAGGGGGATGACTACCAGGAAGATACAAGTCGATTAGGGGCCAATTTTCGTAAACTTACCTGGAATGGAATAGTATTTGTCGATTATCTGCAAAAATTATTATATGAAATAAGACCATACGAAATACATAAAGGTGATTCGGATGTAGTATATAAACAGCATCTTAGAAAAGCAGAACACGCAATTGAATTTGGACATGATCTCATACAGGTTGCAAAAGATGCATGTGACGCCTTTAACAGGGTTATGGTTGACAGAAGTGTAGCGAAACCAAAAATAGGTATTATTGGTGAGACTTATGTTCGTGGTAATGAGTATTCAAATAACTTTATAGTAAGGACAATAGAGAAACTGGGTGGTAAAGCGGTTGTACCTCCTTTTAGCGAGTGGATTGACTATATTGCTCATATAAGGCGGGAAGATTGCATCAAGGAAAAAGATTTAAACGCTCTTTCAATAGAGGTGCTGACAGGAGCAATACAAAAATACCATGAACACAAAATGTCAGCTCCTTTTAAGAAAAGCGGAAATAAACTTTTCAAAGAGAGTTCAGTAAAGAAATTAATTTCAAAGGGTAAATCATATATTCATGATTCATACAGGGGTGATCCTGTTCTCAGCATGGGAAGAGCAATTGAATATATTGAGTCGGATTATGACGGTATAATAAACGTTATTCCTTTTCATTGCATGCCGGGAACGGCTGTGAATGCGGTCTTAGAGAAATTACAGAAGGACCATAACGAAATTCCATTACTAAAGCTGACATTTGATGGTCAGGAAGAGACGAATGAGGAGACCCGTTTGGAAGCGTTTATACACCAGGCATATCAAAGGATGGAAAGCAGACAGAATAGAAGAAAAGAACATGCTACAGTGAATTAATTCTGCAGTAAGCAAGTTTAATTTAGAAAGGTGTTGGCTTATTTATGATAAATGGTAAAAGCTGGAAATATGGAGACAATGTTAACACAGATGAAATAATTCCTGCAAGGTATTTAAATACAACTGACGAACAAGAACTGGCTTCTCACTGTATGGAGGATATTGACAAGGATTTTGTTAAAAAAACAAGTGCTGGAGACATAATAATAGCCGGAGATAACTTTGGATGTGGGTCTTCCAGGGAACATGCTCCAATATCTATTAAGGCATTAGGAATCTCCTGTGTAATAGCTAAAAGTTTCGCCAGAATATTTTTCAGAAATGCAATCAATATTGGATTACCAATATTTGAAAGCGAAACGGCAAGCACTGAGATAAGTGATGGAGACAACGTTAAAGTAGACATTAGTTCCAGTACAATTACTAATTTGTCAACAAACAAAGAGTATTCGTTTACACCCTTTGCCGATGAGATGAAAGATATAATCGAGGCAGGGGGGCTTATGGAATATATTAAGGCAAACCGCTGAATTTCCGGCTTATGAGAGACCTCTCATTCGTGAGGTCTCTGCACTGGAATCATTGCATTCCCAATTACCACATTTAATTATTACACACAGGCTCCTATTGATTCAAGATAGCTCAGTTAAAAAGGCAATAAAACGGTTAGAATGGGGGGGGTGTAGTGCTAATGTCTATAATTAAAAAAAAGATAGACATTGTTTTAATTGATGATTTAAAAGATGAATGCGGTAAATTTATAAAGCTCTTGTATCTGCTTTCCGGCCTGACAATACTCCTGTCGAAAGAGGGGGAAAATCGCCCTTAAAGCTTACCTTCTTTCCAGAGTTTTAACCTGTTTGGAGTGCGCAGTTCATTCCTTGCAAACATGAATAATAATTGTTGTGCGTAACCGGCATAATCACCGAAATAATTTAATGCGTAATCTCTGATCTTTTCGTTAGAAACAGTTTCATTATCAAAGTACAGTAGTTGCATTACCTTCTTAATCCAGGTGTCCACAGGAAACGCCTGGTTAAAGCCGAGAGAAAAAAGCAGAACGCAATCAGCTACTTTATCTCCGACACCATTTAACTTCTTTAGTTCATCTTTTGCACTCTTATATGTCATAGTTCTAAAAGAGTTTAGGGTTTTAATATTCATAGATTTATTTGTTTCAAAAATATACTTTGCGCGGAAGCCTGTTTTTGCACTTAAAATTTTCTTGTAATTATTAATGCTCCCGGGTATAGGAAAAGAGTAATTACATACTTTGTCCAGATTGATTTGTTTTCCAAAGTCCTCAGAAAGTACGTTAAGGATTGACTTTATTCTTGGAATGTTAGACGCGGAAGAGCAGATAAATGAGATCAGGCATTCCCATGGGTCCTGCCTGAGGATCCTTAGACCACGGTATCTCTCTATAGCTTCCCGCATATATTTATCTCTATCTATTTTCTTGAGTATTTTAGAATAATCTTCATTTAAAGAAAAGAAATGGGTGACAAACTTTTTGTCAACACCATGATATTCCAACTCATTTCCATTCTGTCTGATTTTAAAAAATTTGTTCTGGGCATTGACATAATACCACTCTTCGAGCCTGTTTATTCTGAATATTTGACCGCATTCGAGTGTATGTTCTAAATTAAATTTTTTTAACTTTATATTTACCATGAGAATTTGCCTTATGTTCTTTAAATTTAAATAATTAAGACAACCTGAGTATCGATATTTTGATTAAAATTTACTTGTAAAAGATACAATAATTTACTATATATGAATAGAAAAATTCTAACTATTTCTCCAGTATAAAAAATGGCAAAACTTCTGATTGATTTAATAGAAACAGTAGATAATATAAGTAACAAAATAATTAAAGGTAAGAATGGCTATTACCTGCCTAAAATCACTTCAGATCAACTCAGTTTCGAGAGGCAACTCCAGGGTTTTTCTGGCGAATCTTCACCTGATAGCAAATTAAATGTTACTATTAAAAAATCACAAACTCATCTACTTGGTGAACAGGAGCATGCAGGATACTGGGCCGGTGTGCTTGAGGGAGATGTCGCATTAACCGCGGAATATTTAATGTTAATGCACTTTTTAAAGAGGATTGATACCAGAAAGCAGGAAAAAGCTATCAGGTATATAATAAGAAAACAGGAAAAAGACGGTGGTTGGAGTATATACCATGATGGTTTTAGTGATATCAGTATCTCTGTAAAATGTTATTTCGCGCTTAAATTAGCTGGTCATTCGAATGAAGAACCTTATATGAAAAAGGCCAGAGAGTGTATTCTGAGACTTGGTGGAATAATGAAGTGTAATACATTCACCAAGATATACCTTGCTATTTTTGGACAATTTGACTGGAGAGGCATTCCCGCATTACCGGTAGAAATAATCCTTCTGCCAAAATTCTTTTATTTTAACATCTATGAAATGTCATATTGGTCCAGGTGTATTGTCGTCCCTTTAGGTATTATAATGGCTAATAGACCAAGGAGTTTCATTGGTGATAAAGCGGCATTAGATGAATTATATGTGATACCAAAGAGTAAAGTCAGTTATCGACTGAAAAGAGACCAGAACAGGTTAACAATCAAGAATATGTTTATAAACTTTGATACTCTCCTTAGAAGATATGAGAATCAACCTATTCAATCTTTAAGGAAGATGGCTATTGATAAGGCGGAAAAATGGATGCTGGAACGCCTGGAAAAGTCGGGAGGCCTGGGGGCAATATGGCCATCTATGGTCAATTCATTAATGGCTATGAAATGCCTTGGGTATAAAGATGGAAACCCTGTTGTAGAAAAAGCAATAGAAGATATAGAGCATCTGGCAGTACATGATCATGATACTATGTTTTTACAACCCTGTGTATCACCTGTCTGGGACACGCCATGGGCGATTATGGCGCTCTTAAAATCCGGTTTGCCGAATGATCATCCAGCTTTAGTTAATGCAGGGGAGTGGATGCTCGAAAAGGAGGTCAAAAGCTTTGGGGATTGGAGTATGAAAAACCCTGTCAAGGAACCAAGCGGGTGGTATTTTCAACACGCAAATGAATTCTATCCGGATAATGATGATGCTGCGGTTGTAATGATGTCGTTGCAGCTGTTAGATCTGCCTGATAAGGAGCGCAAGAAACAGGCAATCCTGAGGGGTTTCAAATGGCTTATGGGTATGCAGTGTAATGATGGTGGGTGGGGTTCTTTTGATAAAAACAATAATAGAACAATTCTTAATAACATTCCTTTTGCTGACTGGAATGCACTCCTTGATCCCAGTACGAGTGATCTTACGGCACGTGTTCTGGATTTGATGGGTAAATTAGGATATGACATGGAATTTTCTCCCGCAAAAAAGGCCATTAAATTTTTGAAAAAGGAGCAGGAGAAAAATGGATCCTGGTTTGGTCGTTGGGGTACTAATTATGTATACGGAACATGGTCTGTACTATCCGGACTACACTCAATAAAAGAAGACATGACGAAGGATTATGTGAGAAAAGCGGCATCATGGTTAATAGATTTCCAAAATGAAGATGGTGGCTGGGGTGAGACGTGTAAGTCTTACTGGGACACATCTCTCAGCGCTATGGGCAGGAGCACCGCTTCTCAAACTTCCTGGGCAATATTAGCTCTCTTATGTACCGAAGAGAAAGATTCTGATGCAGTAAAAAAAGGTATTGAGTATTTAATAAATACTCAAAAAGAGGACGGAACATGGGACGAGGAAGAGTTTACCGGCACAGGATTCCCAAAGATTTTTTACCTCAGATACCATATGTATCGAAGCTACTTTCCTCTTCTGGCACTGAGTAGATATCGAAATTTGATTGAGTGATTTAGTTTTGTATGCATTTCATGCCCTGCTAAACCTCTCTTTCGAGAGACCAAGTCAAAAATATCACATCCTTCATGGAATAACGTATTGCACCAAATTCATTTATCTTACAAAGCATAATGTATCTTGTCTTTAACCCCTGCTTCCTCAAAAGCCTTCAGGCGGAGGAGGCAGCTTTGGCAGTGGCCGCAGGCCTTGTCATTGCGTTCGTAACATGACCATGTGAGCTGCAGGGGGGCTTGCAGTTCAAGTCCTTTTTTGACTATCTCGGTTTTGCTCATATTGAGCAGGGGGGTAATCACTTTTATGTTAGTTGATGGCTTTGTGCCCACTTCCACTAATTTATTATAGGCATCATAGTACTCAGCCCTGCAATCAGGATAATCCGGGCTGTCCTGTTGAACGGCGCCTATATATACTTTATTTGCGTTGATAACTTCAGCCCAGGAAACGGCTATTGATAGCAGGTGAGTATTCCTGAAAGGTACGTACGAAGTGGGAATTTTTTCATGTATAGTATCTTTATCTACAGGTATGTTGGGATCAGTAAGGCATGAACCTCCGATCTTCCTTAAGAAATCCAGTTCAAGTGCAAGGGTTCTTGTCTCAGGTATTTTGTAATATCTTGCGATAGAACGGAAGCAGTTATATTCTCTTGTTTGCGTCCGTTGAGCATAACCGACATGAAGCAGGGCGATGTTGTACTCCTCCCTGGCAATAGCCATGGTCACACAACTGTCAAGGCCGCCGCTTAAAAGGACTACGGCAAGATTTTTTGCTGACATATCTATGGATTTCATTTTTGTCTTTCTATAAGTAGGAGATTGTCCTCAAATAATTGGATTATTACTGTTTCGTGTTTTGATATCTGGATATCGGATGTTATCTATTATACACCTCTAATTTTATCCGGCCAGATAATCTTATGCAATTGAAGATGAAGGCGCACATCTAACCCATCTTTCAATATCCATCCGGCAAGGGTTTTTGGTTTAAGTTTTCCATATACAAACCCGAACAGCACGGTTGTTCTATCTGCTATTTTGTGTTTCTTTGTAATTCCCTTTGCCCATTCATAATCACTCTTAGATGATATTATGAATTTTACTTCATCTTTCTGTCTAAGTCTCTTAATATTTTTCCAGTCTATTTCCGGTTCCATTCTGCTGTCAGGACACTTGATATCAACGATCCTTACGACTCCTTCAGGTAATGTGTCAATGTTCAGGCTGCCGTTAGTTTCTATATAAATATTGAAACTGTCCTTATACAACAGATTTATCAGGTTGTTGATATTCTCCTGTAATAAGGGTTCTCCGCCTGTGATACAGACATTTCTGCACTCATAGCTATTAATAGTACCTATTATGTCACTAAGTGACATTTCAATTCCTTTATTATAGGCGTACGTTGTATCGCAGTACGAGCACCGTAAGTTGCAACCAGTAAGTCTGACAAATACACATGGGATACCGGCATAGGTAGATTCACCTTGAATACTCTTAAATATTTCATTGACCCGTATGTGATGCTCTTTTTTGCTCATAATGGTAATGCATTACCTAAGACTAATTTACAGCGGGATTTATACTACTGTTCTCAAATAATAAAAATGTAGAAAAATCGCCAACATAACATAAGATATCTTATCAGACGTTAACTATGTCAGGAAATAAAGACAAAAAACCATCTATTGCTAAGCCATGTTCATTTGGAGTACAGTGATTGTGACCTTGTTTTAATATACGTCATCACGGCCGTCTACCATTATTACAAACCCACCCGCAATCTGTATTTTACCTTAACCTCTTCATCTTTTGGTACATTAACATCAAACCTTATGGTAAAAGCATCTATTTTAGTATACGGATGGCTGCTGTTTATCACCGACCAGTTTCCTGACAGAGATTCCAGGATACTCACAACGACATCTTCTTTTTTACGGTTTTTAAGTGTGATTTCCCATTCTGATTCATGGCGTCTAGACGATTTCTGTTTATAATCTGTCTGTACTCGTTCCGCTACAATGTCAAATGCTTTACCTATTTTGAGACGAACCTCTTCATCTTTCGGTGTATGTTCAACCCTGTCCTCACCAATAAACAGTAAACTCCCCTCATCGTCCATCTTATACAACCGCATGATACCCCCAGGGATTGGGATTCCAAGGTTATTACCTTCGCTATTAACAAATTTGACATAAACGTTTACCGGTTGTTTCGGATTGTTTCCCCGGTATTGTCTCATAAAAATTCCTTGCGAGCCTTCAACTATGAACTCTTTCTGTGTCTTTACTTCTGAAGCCTCCAACAAGCTGACCTGTTTCGTCTGTTTGTCTTTGATGGTCGTCTTTCTCTGTAAATCATACATGTGGTATTCAAAAAATTCTTTTTCTTGAAACTGTGGCGCTGCCTGGACACTTTCCATCGAGTAATCCATCCTGACCGCTTTCCTTCTAGATGGTTGTGTGGCTCTGTGAACATCACCGGCAATCAACTTCAGTCGAGCATTATTATATGTAGCACCACTTTTGTTATCCAGCGTAACCCATCCTGATATATTCGAAGAGGTATCATCCTTGTTCAGTACAACTACATAGTCCGCTTTCCAGCTTATATTATTAGAAAGATATGAGACTTCAATATGGTGTTCTTTTGTAGAAGTGTTGTCATAAAGCCATGTTAATGTTGGCTTTGCAATAAGGTTTTCAGGTATTTCCGGTAGTACTTTGATACCTGGATGTCCTACAAAGATTTCATTATCAATTTTGTAAATTTGACCGTTGTTGTTACTCAGTAAGACTGCTTCTACAATCTCTTTCCTATCCTGATACTCGTTCCGGACTATAATTTTGATTTTTTTGCCTACATATTTGTCCAGAAGTTTATCAGCATTTATTAAGTCATATTCATAATTCTGTTCAACGACAGATAAGTCATTTGGATAGTTCAATGATTCTACATGGACCGTAACAGGCATTATACTAGACGCGACACCCATAAACCTTAACTCACCTTCACCGGAAGGTAACATGATCTTACGAGTATCCTTAATGATCCCGATGTTGTTATTGTATACTGCAACCTCCACACCTATCTGATCATCAATTGTACTTTTAGCGACCTCTACATTTTCTGCTTTTACTGTTGAGAAAAATGACATTACCACAAATAACGCTATAAGTAGCTTAACTTTCACGATACACCTCCCATTTTTTTCATAATCTCTTCATATTCCTGATACAGCGCTTCTTCTTCATTCCTTATTCTCGCATTAAGAGCAGTAAAAAGGCTTTCAAAATTTATCTGAAAATCTTTATTAATCGTTCCTTCAGAATATTTATCAAAAAATTCTAACACTACTCTGGATACATACTCCGGCTCTATTGCAAAAATTTCTAAATCTTTCTTCAGGTTCTTATTATGCTTTGTATTTTTCCTGAGAACAGGATAAAGCTCTTCGTTTTCCTCTCTAAGATGTTCAAGCAGATACTCTTTTGCGGACATGAGCTTAGACCTTCCCTCTTCCGAATGAATGCCAAGTTTTTTAACATCTTTGAGAATGGCTACGATCTCAGAATGTTCTTTCTTGAACTTTTCAATTAGTGCTGACATCTTTTACTCCTCTCAATACAGGTGTTTTATAGTACAACTTCCTATTGTAAGACCTGTTCAATTAACTGTTAACCCCCCCCCCTCCATTCTTTTATAGAAGGATTTCAGAATAAAAAATACTATTAGTTATGCTTTTTTTTGAATATTAAAAAATAGTGATATGGCATGAAGTTATGTTTTTCAACTAATTCAAAACCGGTCATTTCTAACTCTTTGATTACGGTGTATTCCGGCACTTTTACTTCTATCGAAGGGCCAAAAGGAGATTTCTTCGCAGGGTCCCAATCAATGATTGCGAATCTACCATAATACCGTAAATCTTTCTTTATATTTTCTAATATTAAGAAAGGCTTTTCCAGTTCGTGATATGTATTTGCAAGGAAGATTAGATCAAAAAAATTATCCAGAAGTGAAGGGTCTTCTACTTGTCCAAATACAACTCTAACATTCTTCAGATCGAGTGCCTCAACTTTCCTGGAGAGGTAATTAATCATCTCTATTTGAATATCTTCGGCAAAAACCAGACCCTTGTCCCCTACCCTTGATGCTAATGGTATAGTGAAATAACCGGAACCTGCGCCGATGTCAGCAACAATATTGCCTTCTTCAATATGCAATCTTCCCATGATTGCTTCTATATCCTGCCAATCCCTGGGTTCTTCAAGTAAGAAAATCTTGTCAGGAGGAAAAAGCTCTCCGGGAAGCCTTTCTTGTGCTGAAATATATGTGGAAAACAGAGACAGTAAAAGAGCCAGAAAAATTAATATATTTCGAATTGAAAATGGCAATCTATGTTTTATCATTCTGTCTAATACTCCACTCACCTGCTAAGCAGATAATACAAAAAGTCACTTTCTTGACTTTTTCTTTTTGGCCCTTACAACGATCGGTCTCTTCCCTTTACCTTCTTTCTTAAAAACATGTAAAATTATTTCAGCATCTTCAAAAGGAACTGTGATAAAGGAGAAATTATCAAATATTTTAACATCATCTATCTTGCCTTCTTCTATGTTGGCCTTCTGTTCCAATAATTTCAACAATTTACTACGTGTTATTGCGTCAGATTTACCAAGCGCAACAAATAGCCTTGCGGTTCCAGCCTTATCAACAGATATATCTTTGATTTCGCTGTAACTTTTTCCACTCAGTTCATCCTGATATGAATGTTTAAGAAGGGCGGCTATAATGGTTTCAGGATCCTGTTCATCCAGAAGCTCCTGTGCCATATTAATGTATTCACCGTGTTTATCGCCTTTAATAATATTTTTAAGCTGTGTTTTAATCCGTTTTTTCTTAGAATCAATGATATCTTTAACATTGGGTATTTTTTCTTTTCTAATGTCAGCTTTTGTTATTTTTTTAATAAATAAAAGTTTTCTGTACTCTTCCGGTGTAACAAATGTTATAGCGGTACCCTCTTTCCCCGCCCTTCCAGTCCTTCCTATTCGGTGGACATAATATTCAGGATCCTGAGGTAGGGAAAAATTAATTACATGTGTAAGGTCATTGATATCAATACCTCTCGCGGCAACGTCTGTAGCCACCAGAATATTAGTTCTTTTCCTTTTAAATTTATTCAATATTGTTTCCCTCTGATACTGAGATATGTCACCGTGCAGTGCGTCAGCATCATATCCTCGCTCAACCAGGCGCCTTCCTATTTTATCAACATCAACTTTGGTTCTACAGAATATCAGACCGTAGAAATCGTGCTCAATATCTATGATCCGGCATAGAGCATCAAATTTGTCCCCTGTCGATACTTCAAAATATATCTGGTCAGTCAGGTTAGCAGTTAACTGTTCTTTTTTAATTGCTACAAATTCGTAACCCTTCATATATTTTTTAGCTATACGTAATATTTCCTTAGGCATTGTAGCGGAAAAGAGCATTGTTATTTTTTCCTTGTTGGTAGCATTCATTATTATCTCTACGTCTTCAAGGAAACCCATATTCAACATTTCATCCGCTTCATCCAGAACCAAATGAGATACTCCTTGGAGATTCATACTCTTTCTTTTAATATGATCTATTACGCGGCCCGGAGTTCCTACCACTATATCAACTCTTTTCTTCAAACTTCTCAGCTGCAAGTCTATGGACTGCCCCCCATATATTGGCACTATATGTAATTTTCTACTCCCTTTTAATGAGTTTAATTCGTCAGAAATCTGAATTGCCAACTCCCTTGTTGGTGCAAGAATAAGAACCTGAGTATGCTTTGACTTTTCTTTTATCTGTTCAATAATGGGAAGTCCGAATGCGGCTGTTTTTCCCGTGCCGGTTTGTGCCTGACCAATCAAATCACATTCTCCCTTAAGCAGGATAGGTATTGATTTTTCCTGAATTGGAGTGGGTTCTTCAAACCCCTTCTTCTTCAGTGCCTTTAATGTTTGATCAGATAATCCCAGATTCTTAAACTTTTCTAATTTCTCCATTTTGTCTCCACAAAGGTTTTACAACTTTCTTTCGCGTAATATACTATAAATTGTTTGGTAATAGCTATTTAAATTTATTTATTCATATTAACATCAGCTTTCATCAAGGATTATAATTACCGTTAAGTCACTGACCCGTATTTTCATTATTGAAGATACATCAAATTCTCTAATTCTCTCTTTTTCTAAAGAAAGATTTTCGCAGACATATATCTTCCTGCTTTTTAAACCTGAATCTATTAATTTTCTGGCGATAAGCTTAACACTGTTAGCATTATCAGTTAAAATTGCAACTTTTTCATTTTCTATGATTTTTTTTACAACTGAAGCAAGCTTTCCTGATCGTCCCTGCAAACTTATAAAACATGCATCGTTCCAGGTCCTCCCTATTTTGGCAAATGCAAGCTGAACAGAACTTATACCGGGAATTACTTCGCAATTTTCAATACCTATTTTATCAATTATCAGTTTTGCATAACTGAAAAATCCCGGATCACCGCTTACAAGAACAACAACTCTTTTTCTTTTGCTTAATGACACAATTCTTGTAAGAAGTAATTTGTAATTATTGTTCAGCACATATGTATCTAGATCTGCGTCAGGAAATAGTGACAAAAGCCTTCTGCTGCCAATTAATACTTCAGCGCTGTTGATCTGCTGCAAGGCATAACCGGTTAAATATTTTTTAGAACCGGGACCACAACCAACAATAGTAATCTTGTTTATAAATTTTTTTGCCAAATCTTAAAACTCTTTATTCCTCTAATTAATTTAAATATAAAAAGCGTTGATCAGGATAACATCTCTCTTAACACTCATTTGATTACGTTTATTCTAACACGCGATTATGTTTTGCAAGGTTTATAAGGTTTCTGAGAAGAGATTCTTCCCCGCCTGACAATGTCTTTCGGGCAGGAGTCTTTCCTCCTTCAGAATGACATGCTTTCTTGTCAAGTCTGCCGTAGGCGGTAACTCTAGAAATCAGGTATTTTATAAAATATTCTTCCTGACGATGATTCATAGATTCCCTGTAAAAAATTGTTTCCACTAATCGAAAGATAGCCGCCAATCAATAAAAATGCAATACCCATGGTAACTGAAATTATTGCTGATACCATAACTATTTTTGCAGTACTGCGAATATCATCAATACAAACAGTTTTCTGAGGATCTCCTATAAATGGTTTGTTTGATAGCGTTTCATTGTATTTATATGGTCCACCCAGCCTGATACCTAACGCGCCGGCGATAGCGGCTTCAGGGATTCCACTATTTGGACTTGGATGTTTCTGACCGTCTCTCTTCACTATTTTCACTGAGTTAGAATAATCAGCACCGCAGATAAATGAAGCGATAGGTAGTATTATAGCAGCAATCCTTGCCGGAATAAAGTTAGCAATATCGTCAAGTTTCGCCGATGCCCAGCCGAAATTAAGGTATTTTTCGTTCTTATATCCAACCATGGAATCAAGAGTGTTAATTGATTTATATGCCATTGCCAGCGCGGGCCCACCAATAAAGGCATAAAACAGAGGTGCAATTATACCATCAACACTGTTTTCCGCTGATGTCTCAATGCATCCCGCAGCGACCTGCTGCTCATTGAGGTTGTGTGTGTCTCTCCCGACAATTCTGGAAAGTTTCTTGCGTGCGTTTTCCAGTTTGCCGGCTTTGAGCGCTTTCAATACATTACCAGTCTGCTTTAGTAGATCACGCGTGGACAATGAAAAGAAGATTATAAGAATGCTGGCAAGAATTCCGAGGGACCACCTTAATTCATAAAAAAAGATTAAGATCCGGTAAGTAACCAGATACGTACCCAGAACAATAATGAGAGTAAGAAATACACCCCCTACACGCTCTGAAGGCACCAGCTTGCGCAGTGTCATCTCTGTATATTCTATGCACACTCCTATCATCCTGACAGGATGGGGAAACCACCTTGGGTCACCTAAGAGGATGTCCAGAAGGAAGGCAAGGCCAATTTGTACCGGCAAATAATCATCCATAATATTTAATAATCTTGTAAATCAAATCCATATCTATATGTTTTCGAACTAAATCAGCAAGTTTATCGTATTGCTTCTCCTTATCATCTGTACTCAGCTCCTCAGGTGATATAGGAGAAAGGTCTTTATTTGTCCTTAGATGGTTAATAAGCTGAAACCGGAACTCAACATTGTCGAAAATACCGTGTAAGTATGTACCAATTATGTTTCCATCATTGGAGACTGCCCCATCATTCATACACACTTCCTTATCAGATCTTTCTATTATTTTTAAAAACGGTGATGTGCCGTTGAGTAGCTCCGTCTCCCCCATGTGGATCTCATAACCTTTTAATTCCTTTTCAGTATTTAAGTTTTTTAAGATATACGGCCCATTATCATAAAGTCTTGCTTTTACCTGATATGTATTCTTCTGTAATTTAAATAACGTGCTTACATCGATAAGTCCAAGCCCTCCTGTTTCACTTGTTTTTGATTCCGCATTTTCAGGGTCCCGGATCACTTTACCAAGCATCTGATAACCCCCGCAAATTCCGATAACCATAGTTCCTTTTTTTTCGAGTTCAATAATCGCATCGGCGATACCATTATCTTTAATAAATTTCAAGTCACTTATGGTGTTTTTGGTACCCGGTAAGATAATTAAATCCGGATTACCAATTGACTGGGCTTTATCAATAAACCTTACACGTATATCTTTTTCTCTCTTAAATATATCAAAATCGGTAAAATTTGAAATTCTCGGTAGTCTTATGACAACAATATCTATTTGAGCTTCTGATATTTTGAGGTTCGATGATTCCTGTCCTTTATTTCTTTTATCAAGGCTTACTGAATCTTCATCATCAATATCTATATCTGTAAAATATGGCAATACTCCTAATACTGGTTTCTTAATCCTCTCTTCCAGCATCTTAATTCCGGATTCTAATATTGCCATGTCACCTCTGAATTTGTTTATAATTATTCCAACCACCCTCTCTCTTTCATTGCTGTTCAGCAACTCCAGCGTACCCACTATCCATGCAAACGTCCCTCCCCGTTCAATATCTGCAACAAGTATTACCGGCGCATCAGCAATCTCTGCAATCTTCATGTTGACTATATCATTATCCTTAATATTAATTTCAACCGGGCTGCCGGCTCCTTCGATGACAATAATATCGTTTTTATCGCTTAATGATTCATATGCCTTCTTCGCAATATCCAGCATCAATTCTTTATTCTCATAATACTCATGAGCAGTCATATGCCTGAGCGGCCTGCCCATCGTTATAATCTGTGAGCCATTATTACCTGACGGTTTTAGAAGGACAGGGTTCATCTCTGCTTCAGGAAGGATACCCGCAGCCTCTGCCTGTGCGGCCTGAGCCCTCCCCATTTCTCTTCCATCTGCCGTCACATATGAGTTATTGGACATATTCTGCGCCTTAAATGGCGCCACATTCATGCCGTTTTGTCGAAAAATACGACATAATGCGCATACTAGAATGCTTTTTCCAACATCTGATCCCGTACCCTGTACCATGATGGCCTTTGCCATACAAAGAAAACTCCTCTAAACCATAAAACCTAAATGTAACAACATATTCCGCTAAGGAATGCAGGAGAAAATATACAGAACAAAGCCTTGGATTTTAAACTCTTCCTGTCATTCATGCTTTCCTATGGGGTATTATTGTTTTCTTTCTTCTTGTCGATCTTTGCGCTCTCAGCATCTTCCTGTACTCGGCACCTTTTGTCCTAGGAGTGGTGAGTGCTTTTTTAACGTTGTATCTTATCAAAAAAAAAGTATAAAGAGAAAGGGAAAACTACAATAGAAAAGAGAGCATCCACGTCTTAAAAAATATAATGTTTTACTTTAATACCAAACATTTGCCCTACCTTGAAAATAATAAGATCGATCTCAGCCCCTTACTGTGTCGCCCAAAAATAAACATCATCTGGCTCAACGGTACGAATATTATCTTCTATTACAAACCATTCCCATGATGCTCCGAAATGAGGATGACGTAGAATTTCCGCTTCCTTATTTAAGCCCAGCAAATAGTGTAATACACCGTTATCTCGAATATAAACTTTTGGTGACTTTACCTGATGCTTCTAAATATTCGCGTACCAGGGCTGAAGCTGGCGGACCATAAACACGCCGCTAAAAATATCCAAATACTTTCTAACCGTAGGCTCTGAAATTCCTAATGAAGAAGCAATAGGCGCTGCTTTCCATATTTGCGCGTGACTATTTGCAAGCATCGACCAGAAACGGTGTAATGTTACTGTGGGTATATCAATTCCCTGTTCTCTCAAATCCCGGTCAAGAAAGGTCCTGATAAAACTTTTTCTCCAGGCAAAACTATCTACATCATTTTTAGCGAGAAAAGACAATGGAAAACCACCCCGTACCCAAAATTGAGAGGCATTCCCTATTCCCACCTCCGCTAAACTAAAACCACCTACTTCAACAATCTCTTGACGACCGGCAAGAGATTCTGAGGATTGACGTAAGAGGCCAGGTGAAGCGCTTCCCAGAATAAGAAATTTTGCGGGTAGAGGCTTACGATCCAACAATACTCGTAATTCAGGAAAAAAACAAAAAGAACGCTCTTTCGTCTCTATTATTGACTTTATGATAAATATCATTTAGATTTTAATATGATTTATTCCCCATTCTGTAGTTGCTCGATTTATCGAGCTCCCCAGGGCCACCATACCTATGTCAGGCAACGAAATTTCAATGAATGGAGCAACTACGATTCACTGTCATCATTTACAATTCCTTTGCGGTCCCTGCTTGTGCCGTGAAGTTAAAGAACGGAGTTCTTTAACATGGCGGAAACCTGTTTACTGGGTATGTGCCCACCGTTATACAGGCGACATGACTTAAAGTTTGGCTTTATTACGGAACACGGGATATCCGTTTCGGGGTAACGTTTGTAAAAGACGTGAAACGGAAGTCGGACTGAGCCATAGTAGTGAAGGACTACATGGAGAAGAGGATAGACTGTCTTTTTCATGAGAATTCATATGGTTACAGACCATTGAAAAGTGCACATCAAGCCATAGATCGAGTCAAACAGAACTGCTACAGGTATGACTGGGTGATAGATATGGACATATTAACCCGGCAATTAAATAGATTGACTATGCAGCATACGCAATTTTTGGATGTTTAAAGTATTTCCTTACTCTGCCCGGAGACTTTTGAAGTTTTCTCAGATGAGATATTGCCTTATTCTTGAGTTGCTCTTTTGTTCTTGCAGGCGTTTTGGAATGTACACCTGCTTTTAAATCACAATTTAAATACTCATCTGGATTTAACTCCGGGGAGTAAGAGGGTAAAAAGAAAACCTCTATTTGCTCTTTATGCTTTTGTCGCCAATTCCTTACAATGTGACTATGATGAACCTTTAAATTATCAAGAACCAGAAATATCTTTCTTGTTGAATCTTTGATAAGGCGTTTCATAAATTTTATAAGAGTACTAGAATTCATTTTATCCTTATATACCATAAATCTTACCTTGCCTTGATTCGTAACTGTAGAAATCAAATTCACCCGTTTGCACCTGGGGTGAAGACGAATCGCGGGTGTTTGCCCTCGTGGTGCATAGCTTCTGCCGTGATAACTGTCATTACAAAGTCCCGTTTCATCTCCCCAGTGGATTTCTGCTTTTTCTTTTTTAGCTTTTTGTGCAATTGCAGGATACTCTTTATCCAGCCATTCATTAACGGCTTTAGAATTCTGCTTGTAAGCTCTGCGTAATGGCTTTTGAGGCGTAAAACCCCATCGTTTTAAATATTCACCTACAGTTCGTACCGGCATATCAAAGCAACAGAGTTGTTTGATTAACTGCTGAACTGCTTTACGAGTCCACAATGCAAAAGAAAATTTAAGCTGATCAGGACACTTCTCATAAATAATTTTCTGGATTTCTCTTTCTCGCTCCGGGGTCAATGTTCGGCAGTTACCCACTCGTCTACCCCTTCTCTTAATTTGAATAGCTTTAGCACCTTTACGCTGATAAGCTTTACACCATCTGGCAATAGTATTTAGATGAATACTGGTAATCTCTGATATTTCTCTGTAGGTTTTTCCAGACTTTCTGAGTCGAATTGATTGGTTACGTATTTGTTGCTGGGTTTCTGTTGAAAGTTTTCGTGCATCGATATTTTCCATGCAGCAATTATAACATATCCAGAGAAAATTTCAATGTATTTAATTGCCGGGTTAATAAGCAAGTTCTTTGATGAAATAGATCATGTGCTGATGCTAAAAGCAGTGGAGTATGTTTCAGAGGAGAAATGGGTAAAGATGTATGTTGAGAGATGGTTAGGTATGCCAGTACAAAAGCAAGATGGCACACTACAGTCAAAGGCCGGGAAGGGAACGCCGCAAGTGCGCTGCAGGCGCACAATTAAAGCAGCCTTTGCTCCATAAAGATTGAGCCTAAGCTATGCAAATGATCAAGGAATCGACCCTTCGGTATCGGCATTCAGGTGTCGGTATCAAACCACTTCAAGCAGCTTCTGTAAAGAGCAGTGGTCGTGAGCGTTGAAAAAAGTTAGAATATAATCTGGCGAGGTATGAGTTAGAAAGACGAATGAAACTGAACCTCTGTTGATCCATCGTAAAGCCTATAGTGACATCAAAACCATTGCTATTTGTGGGGCGATGGGATAAGCCTACAAGAAACCTGATTACTGAGTAGATGGTGTTCGGTGTGCGCAGGAGGCGTGAGTCTGGTTTGGGCGTTTGTAGGGAACTGCAGGAAGCAGTCGCTTGGATGATAAGGGAGAAATTCAAGGGGAATAAACCCAAGAATGAGAGTACCGATGCCAAGAACTGTGGCAGAGCTGTCTGTACTAGCGATGAAGTTTTTGTAATGAAAATGGAGCAAAGAGGCAATGTCAAATATTTAACACCAGCTTTTTTATTCAATACCGCTATTATTTGTTGTCGCTTAAATCACCCGAATTGGAATCAATCAATGGAATAAAATTAACAATATCTGCTTTAAGTCTATCACTAATACCTTCAAGCGCCCGGCCTTGAAGATTTTGTAACTTAAGCGCCATGCTTCTCGCGGTAGTACTATCAAGATGTCGTGATAAGAAATGCATCAACACAATCCGTGCTTCAGCCGGAACAGTTACAGAATAGGTGGCCTCAAATGTAAAATCAAATGTAAAATCTCCTGTTGTTTCCGGGAATGAAAACTTAAATGTATTATTTGATACAGACGCCGAGATCCCATTTACTTCTACAGTAGCATTGTTCACATTTACCGTACCTTTGACAATATCGTTTATACTGCCAGTTACCGTTATAGGAGATGCAGTGGCCACATATCCATCTTGAGGAAAGGTAATGTTTTCATTAGGAGGTGTGGAATCAAAATGTATATTAACATGAGCGGTACCTACGTTGTTAGCAGTATCAATAGCGGTAGCCGTAATTATATTTCCGCCTTCTTTAAGTGTGATACCGTCAACACTGAATGTACCACCTCCAATAGAGGCGTTAACTCCATTTACTGTAAGTGTTGCATCCGGGTCGACCACCGTACCTTCTACCGTAATCGGAGAGCTGCCTACAGTAGTAAAAGTAATTGGTGAAGTGATTGTTACTTTAGGAGGAACAGTATCTTCGTCAACCTCGCCGTTGCAGTTATCGTCAATACCATTATTAAGTATCTCAGTAGCACCTGGATATACTTCAGGATTGCTATCATCACAGTCGTCCTTTGTGCTTGAACATGACCCTTTTGTAGTGTGTCCGTCACCATCTGAATCAATGGTCAGTCCATCGTCTTCCTGGCCATCACAATCATTATCCAGTCCATCACAGACCTCTGCCGCGCCGGGATGGATATTCGGGTTGGTATCGTCACAATCGTCACCGCCATCCTCCACTGCTATATGGCCATCGCCATCATCGTCCGCGCCTCCCCCGGCAAATGTTGCGTCAATTGCCCAGCTGAGATTGGCTTCATTATAGGGATACCTTCGGTCGACCCTGACAGTGAATGTGTCAGTGGCCCCTGCCGTGATATCACTAAAGGTAAGATGCCCCTCTATTACGGTAGTTGTCGCGACAAGGCTGGTCAAGTCCGCGCTGACACTCAGGGCATCTTCCGTGCCGGCGTTGGTAATGTCCGCGCGAAAGGTATAGTCATAATCTGTGCGGCCAGCCCTCGTTTTACTGACAAGTTGGTAGTTGCCGATAGTAAGGCTTTCTGGATTAGTTCCGGAAACATCTGTATTTGACACCTTTTGGATGGATTAAGCTTATTAATGTATCTACCACATTTTCACTCCCCATCTGGCTTATTGCCATGACCGCCTTAGTACGCAATAAGGTATCTTCATGTCTGTTCTTTATTATCATCATAAGATGTTTAAATGCCAATTCATCATTGAAACCACCCAAAGCTATAATAACATCTAACCTGACATTATCTCCCCTGTTCTTGAGCACCTTAATCAGGTTTAACAGCGCCTTTCTATTACCAAAATGGCATAATGACTGAATCGCGCCAGACCGTACTGTATCGTCCTCGTCTTTATCAAGTAATACCTTTACTAAAGTGTCAAAGACCCTGTTATTTTTAAAACTCCCCAAAGCCAGCACTGTTTCCCGCCTTACTTCATTATTGCCATCAACTATTTTTTTACTTAATGGCTCTATCGCTCTTTCATCCTTTAAAACACCCAGACATCTCACTGCTTCTTTTCTGATCTCGTAATTATCATCTTCTAGTAAGTCTATAAACATTGCCGGATCCTTATTGATTTTAACCAGAGATGAAAGAGCGCTCAACCTCACACGCGCATCTTCATCTTTATTTTTTATAACTCCCAATAAAACGTTAATGACCTTCCTGTTCTTGAATGACCCTAGCGATATAATTGCCTGCCTTTTAACTTCGATGCTACTGTCGTCCAGCATATTTACCAGGTATGGAATTGATTCACGGCCTTTCAATACACTAAAAGCCATTGTTGCTTCCTTACGAACTTCACAGTTTTTGTCTTGCATGGCATCTTCAATACGAGACAGCGCCTCTTTGTCTCCAATGGTGCTTATTGCTTTAACAGCCATTTGCTTTACTCCATCATCGTTGTCCGATAAAGCCTTTATCAAATAGCTGTTAAACTGCCTCTCTTTAATTAATCCAATCGCCTTTATCACCTCAATACGTACCATTGGGTCATTATCATTCATTGCACTTAATAAAGGTTCAATGGACGGTTTCTTTTTAAACACTACCCCTTCTTCATTTTCAAGCAGGGCTATAAATACAGAGGCAGCCTTTTGCCTTATCCGCCTGTCATCATCATTTAATGCTTTTATTAATGGTTCAACGATAATGTCACTATCTAACCGGTTTAAAGAAATTATGGCTGTAGCTCTTACAGAGGCATCTTCATCATTATCCCTTAATACCCTTATTAAGGATTGAATAGCCCTTTTATCTCTTAATAACCCTAATGTTAATGCCGCATCCCTTCTTACCTCTTTATTGGTGTCATCCAGTACCCTGGTTACTGGTATACAGGCCCGATAGCTCTCTGAAAACCCCAACGCCCGAATTGCCTCCTGTCTCACAACAGAATCTTCATCTTCTAAAGCCATTATAAGTGGAGCAATGGCTAATCGTTTTCTCTCGACAGAAGATTTACGGATTGTCTGTTCTTCCTTCATCAGAAAACCTAACGTAGCTATTGCTTCCCTTCTTACTCCCACATCGCTATCCTCCATGGCAATAATAATCGGTCCAATGGCTCGGTCATTGTCAAAATGTTTTAGTGCCTTTACCGCTTCCCTCCTCACCTCCGTATCCTCGTCCTGTAAACATTTCAGTAAAGCTTTAAGCGCTCTCTCATCACCTGTTTTTCCAAGAGCTGACAACGCCTGCTGTCTTACCTCAGAACTCATAAATTCTTTATTATGTTTTGTAAGACTTTCAGTTCCGGGTAAATGTTTATAACCTGCCTTTTTAACTGCTTCAACAACACTGAATTTCCTGTCTCCCTCAACTATAGCAACAAACTGGTTTGATTTTACCTTCTTGAATGACTCTATAATTCCACTGGGCCATCTTATTTCAACACTGTCAGCCTTGTCGAGAGAGCCAAGACCAAAATTCAACCTCATATCACTTTGAGATAAATATCCGGAGCCGCTTCTTACTTCCTTTGTCTGGCATACTGTGCCTGTTATCACCTTTACCTTTGCCCCTATAGCATCCCGGTTACTCCTTGTACCTTTTAGTTTAATATTAAGCCAGTTGCCGGCATTACCACCTTCGTTCTTGAGGAGAGAGGCATATGTGTTATTGTTTACTATAAAGAGATCTATGTCCCCATCGTTATCATAATCACCCATGGTAACACCCCTACTCGAATCCATGGGCCTTAATCCGTAGCCAACACTACCTGAGACTTCAAGAAAAGATCCGTCACCATTATTTCGAAAGAGCTGGTTCTTTTGACCTATAGTTGATCTCGGATTATCGAAATCAGGCATTCCATGCCCATTGGCAACAAAGATGTCTAGATGTCCATCATTATCGTAATCAAAGAAATCAGCACCCCAGCCAAAGTATCCCACACTTACATCTTCGCCCAGACCTGCATCCATCGTAGCATTAACAAATTTATTATGAGTATATAGTCCAGACTGTCCTCTTCCATCTAAAATGGTGTTTTTATAAAGTATATTTGTATCTTCCTGGGTATAGGTAGAGAATATATCCATGTCTCCATCATTATCATAATCACCTATGGCCGCCGCCATTCCGCTCATGGGAGAATCCACACCAAGTTTACCTCCGATGTCCGTAAAATTTCCGTTACCATTATTCAGGTACAGAACATTACGAGATTTATCATTGGTAATATAGATGTCCTGATTGCCATCATTATTAACATCAGAGAATACTACACCCATACTTTTACCTGGTGAGTTACCCACACCAGCTTGATCAGTCACATCCATGAAAGTCCCATCACCATTATTTCGATAAAGTACATTACGTTGACCTTCAAAGAGTTTTGCATCCATTAACAATGGCATATCTATCTTATACGCACTGTTTGGTTCACCGGGATTCATCGTTTTGTCAAACACAAGATAATTGGCAATGTATAAGTCCAGATTTCCATCATTGTCATAATCGCCCCAGGCTATGGAAGTCCCCCATCCCTCATCTCCAACTCCCGCCTTTTCTGTAACGTTCGTGAAAGTCCCATCCCCGTTATTATGGTATAAGACATTTGCGCCATAGTTTGTAACATAAAGATCAGGATTCCCATCATTATCATAATCACTAAAGGCACAGCCCATACCCCATCCTTTATCTCCAACACCGGCTTTTTCCGTAACATCCGTGAAAGTCCCATCGCCATTATTATGATAGAGCGTGTTATATGGATCCTTAGACCACCACCATTTCTTTCCATAATAATGAGTGTATCCGGCTCCATTTACAGAGTATATATCCACAAAGCCATCATTATCATAATCTGCCATACACGCACCTGAACCGATAACCTCTGATATCGCGTTTAACATCTTCCCCCCCTGTGTGTGAAAGAATTCAATGCCAGACTCCAACGTGACATCTTTAAACACGATACCTGTTGATTTATCACTACCATCCTTTCCAGATTTGTCATCAGAGAGAGTATCACTCATGGAGCCCAATGTTTTTTTCCCCGCACTGCTTATATCTTCAACCTCACCCCTTGATACATGTTTAATGATTACTATGCCGGTTGCAATGAATAGGATTACAAAGATAAAACCTGGATTAAGCAGAATGCGATAGAGAGAAGCTTTTATCATTAAATTATCCGACCACTCCAAACCTCTCCTTTAAAAGGAGGGAAATTAAATTATTGAGGCCTTCATGTCTCACATTAGTTACCTGAATATGACATCTGCTGTTTCATTTCTTCCTGATCAGGCCTCATCCTCACAGGTATACTGACGGTTGCTCTTGCCATATCGATCACTGGTAGCCTTATGTCCTCATCCTCAAATACCCAGTCCGTAAACCACTTATTGAAACGCCTGTATCTCAGCTTTGCCATAACCGTAATATCTCCCTTTACCCAATAAGGTACAACAAACTTATGTGATGAAAGATCGGTCTCGCCCGGCATAATCTTCTTTTTATAGGCGCTCCCAATCATATGCCAGAGATTATGTTTATCTACCAACCTTCCTTTACGGTCAACACCAAGGGTAAAAAAGAACCTTGTATTCTCCTTTTCCACATAATCATCATCATCAACCTTCCCTGACCAGAAAATAACGTTATTCTGTCCGTCTACCACCTTTACTTCAAGCCAGGACTCATAAATGTCAAGAGGGCCGTTGGGAAAGCCATGTCCGGCGCCCGCATTGGTAAGCATCACCTTCAGGTCCACTTCCTGACCCATGGTTACATAGGGAGCAGGCTCTGATAGCTTGTATATCTCATTATCAACAAATGCCGTATTTCTGGACGCATTGTCATCTCTGGGTTGAAACACCGTAATCAGCATCTTACGCCCTTTCAGCCAGTCTCTTGTAAGTTCAAATTGTTCCTTATCACCATCCAGCCACGGTATGGCCGTATTAGCGGCAATAAACCTGTGGGACCTCACCTTTCCATCAGAACCTGCCGATGGGTCGTCTGAGTCTACAAGAGGCATGTGACAGTCCCTGCACAGTTTTACTTCATCTCTGTTAAACCCCTTGTCGTTTCTACCGGAATAGTGACTGGAGAGCCATTCTCCATATTGGTCCTGAAGTTTTACCCACCCCCATCTGTTTGGTTCATTTATATACTGTTTGTGACACGTTGCACAATATTCAGGAGAGTCGTAAAATTCCTTTGAATACTCCTTCCTGTGCATATCCGGTGCGGTCTTTATCAAGAGGTTATTAACCGTTTCATAAAACCACCCCTCCCTGTTCTCAAAGATATACCTTTCAGGAGGTGTTAAGAGATAGCTGCCACTCCCCTTTAAATGCCTGATTTTAGAGATAGCGTGGCAGACAATACACGATGAGCCCTCTTCACTGTACTTGGTATCAAATCCCTCACCCGGGTTAATACCACCGGAGAGCAGGGCTACCGGGTCATGGCAACTGCCACAATATCGTGTTGCCTCTTTCCCCTCAGTCTCAACAAAATACTCTTCAGCTTTTCGGTAAAAGACATCTGTTGATGAGTAACGGTGCGCGGAAGAGTACCACTGTTTGTAGATATCTTCATGGCATCCAACACTTGAACACGATCGTGAATTACCCAGCAGTCTGGCATCGATAAACTCACCGGAAGCCGTCATCGCTTCACCGGGATAAAATGGATTATCGCCATATTTCATTGTATACGCTTCTGTTCTGCCGTTTTTATACTCAATTCCTCTGTATGTAACTGACAGTAATGCAACTACCAGAAAAAGAGCAAGGCAAGAGGCAGTGGTTACTATCAATACCTTTCCGGTATCAAAAGTGTTAGGATAATTTACATTTGCAGCGCTTTCTCTTTTTCCATTTGCCCATCTATCTCCAAACCGGGCGGTTACAATATGTGCAACAATAATGAATATACTGGCAAAGCCCACCCATGAATGAACGTAAGACACCCAGTAATTACCTTTTTCAAACCCGACAAATGTCTGATAAGTTCCAGTAGCACATGCTATGGCAATAACAATAAAGCTTAACATCCCGACTGTTTTTCCCCTCAAATTCTTTTTATCCTGAACATCATATGAATGAATAAAAAGGTAAATGGCAAGAGGTATTATCAGAGCAAGACCAATGAATATATGAAAAAGGAGTGAATATTGATAAAAGATAGAAAAGCTATGACTAAAATACAGATAAAGTCCTCCGGCAAAATCAAATGCAATGAGGGATGCTATGATCAAAAATACAATTAAATTCCATGATGCTGAGATTTTATTTCTAACCATGATTGTTGTGAAGAAAAAGCGTTGTATTTAAATTAGCGACTTAAATGTATCTTATTGTATTACATAAAATTAAAAGGGAAATTTCTTATTCCCATAGTTATACAAATTTCTGATGAGTGTCCGCGACGCATATTATGCACACTGCAACCATACCGTTAAGCGGTATACATTTCAAGTGGATTTTCTTGTTGATTTATCTTGTTTATACAATTTTTCTGTCAGGAAAACAGATACTTTTCACCTGATAGATAAATACTGTTTCAGGTGAATACCCCTCAACATTTTTTTCTACCAATGTTATTAAATTAAGAAATTGATTTTCGGTTTAAAAGACAAATCTCTTTTCACCTTTTTCTGTATTGAAATATTAAACAGCTCTCTATATAATCACTCATATCCGTTCGTCGTTCGCCGAATCCTAACGAATAAGGTTAGATTGTGTGAGGGACGAACCACAATCTGAACCGTTTGTTGGACAAGCCCGTTGTTTGGGTGCTATTGATTGTATAAGAAAATATCTGATGAAGATTGCTTCTCTTTTTTACCGCAGAAGCTATGAAGCCAAAGAAGTGGATTTTTCAATTGCTGTCGTCATGCTTTAGGAGCTACAGAACATGGTTTTTCGGCCATTTTACCTCAAATTTGGGCAAACGGGGGCCATCTCGACCCGATAATGCCGTTTTTGCAAATCTTAGATGCATAGCGGATTCGATTACATAACCAGAACAGCCTCCTCTTTTGTTAACTTGTAGGGGAAAGACCTGGATTTGTGTGATGGAGGTATCATCGTTTTTATGATCTTCATTATTCCTCCACAGCATTTGCACGTAAGCTTTGGACGCTCTCTGAACCAGGCTGACGACTTATTCGGGTTGATACCGGTAAGGTACTGAAGCAATGCAATCAAGCGTTTGCTATTAGGGTGGAGGAAACCAAAGTTCCGTGTTCGCCTGAAACCTTTGGGTAGAACATGCTGGAGAATCAACCTGAGAAACTGCGGGCCGGGAAGTGTTCTTGTGAGCATTTTTTTGCTCTTACTATCCTGGTAACGAAAGGTCACCTGACCATCTTTGCACGTAATAATATCTTTCTCTTGAATGACCCCTTTGTAGAGATAACGACCAAGATAGACCAGTGCCTTTTCACCGTTGCCGACAAATTTGCAATCGACGACCCATGTTTTGGGATAATTAACTGGAAGCGTAAGAGCCGCTTTGTTCACGGCATCGAGCATTTTTGCTCGAAACACTTTAGCCAGCGCTTTGTGATTGAAAAGGTACCGCGTCTTTCCTTCGCTTTTTTTGAAGCTCCAAAGCTTTTTCTTCTGATTGATGGCCCCGGCTGGCATTACCAGATGGATATGCGGGTGGTAATCGAGAGAGCGAGAGTGGGTGTGCAAAACAGTGATGGCTCCAGCGTTTCCTTGTAATACGCTGTCATTTTGGACAAAGGTTTTTACGGTTTCCCAACAACACTGTATCATTATCGAGTAAAGCAAGCGTTGATGCTGCCATGCTAATGATCGAAGCTCTTTGGGTATAGTAAAGGTGAGCATAAAATAGTCAGCAGGCACTTCTTTTTTCAGTTGACGCTCCAACCACTGCTGACACTCATGACTCTGACAATGAGGACAATTGCGGTTACCGCAGGAGTGCGGTACAAAAACCTGTTTTTCACAGTCATTACATTGGACCAGCATGACGCGGCTTTGCGTAGTGCGACAATCCTTCATGGCTGCCAGGGCTTTGAATTGACTTGGCAGGATCGAACCATGATAAAGAGTGATAAAGTCAGCAATGAAGGTCTCAATTATAGAGGAGAGAGATATCATATAACATTCCCCCATTCTATGGAAAAACCATTCATCAAATCATTAATTAATTGCAAGGCATTACGATTTGTATGAGAGGTCAGGTGGGTATATTTGGCAGTGGTTAAAATACTGTGGTGGCCGAGGATTTTTTGTACTTCAAGCAGATCAACACCCGCCTCAATCAGATGGGTTGCGTAGCTGTGTCGCAGACTGTGTGGTGTAATTTTTTTTTAATTCCACACTCCCGGGCTACCTTACGCAGAGTGGCCTGAACGCCATTTCTATTCAGAGGTGTTTTTGCCAGGTGGGCTGATTTCAAGCCACCATGACGGCCTGGAAATAGAAAGACAGGATTGCGATGAACAAGCCAAAAACGGCGTAAGAGATTCAGGGTTACCTTTGGCAGGGGTACGAAACGGTCTTTATTGCCTTTGCTATCGCGGATATGCACCCGCATTCGCTGAGAATCGACATCGCTAACCTCAAGACGTAGTCCTTCACCCAGGCGGAGACCAAGACTGTAAAGAACAAAGTAGAAGGCCCGGTAACTGAGTTTTCTCGTCACCTGGAAAAGTTGGTGGGCTTCATTAATGGTGACAATATCGGGCAAACGTTGCGTTTTGGGTGGTTTAATAAGATTTACTTGCTCCCAACGCTTATGAAGCACATGAGTGTAGAAAAACTTTAGTCCGTAGAGGTCTAATTTGACTGCGCTCCATGAATGGGTATTGAGGAGATTGGAAAAATAGTCAAGTAGTTGCTGTTCAGATAGATCGTGTATCTGATTGTCAAAATAATCACCGATCCGTCGGATGGCACGTGAATAAGCCTCGATTGTTTTTGGCCGGAGTCCTTTCAAGCGTAGGTGCTTTAGATGCGTTTGGTAATTTTTGTTGAAATCGGATTGAGATAATGTTTTCATAGACCTGTAACCTCCTATTTGTTAATAGATTCACCCTCCCGTTGAGGGTGTGAGGTTACATTATATAATAAATTTCCGATTTTGGTTCTCCGCGATAGCGGCTTCGTCCAACTACATAAAGGAGATATTACTCAATGAAAAAGTTACTGCTATTTACCTTTTTACTCTTTTTACCATTTCTTTCATCCTTGATTTTCTGCACAGGATTTGTCAAAGCAGATCCACCTCCGGAAAGCACCGTTACTGAAAATAAAAAAATTGTTGTCGGTAAAGACGTTAGCGCGCAATCTCCCAAAATATTCTTTGAAACACCAAACCACAATTTTGGACAAGTATTTAAAGGGCAGAAGGTTGAACACATATTTAAGTTTGAGAACCGGGGAATCGCAGACCTGGAAATTAAAAAAGTTAAAACCTCTTGCGGGTGTACTGCCGCAATATTATCAGACAAGATCATACCTCCCGGCGAGACCGGCGAGATCAAGACTACATTTAATACAGGTTCCTATAGAGGAAAGGTAAAGAAGAGCATAACAGTAAAGAGCAATGACCCTGATAACCTGAGTTACATGCTGACCATTTCCGGCGAGATCACTGAGTTGATAACAACAGATCCCAAAAGAATCAATTTCGGCTCAGTATACATTGGAGTGAAAACAGAAAAGACCATTACTGTCACGTCAGACTCTGATTTCAAGATAAATAAAGTCGCGCCTTCAACACCCTTACTAAACGCCTCCATTACGGAAGTAAATGCCAACAAGTACACTATTAAAGTGACATCAAAAGGCAGCGATAAGATAGGTAGATTCAGTGGGGTTATAAACCTGGAAACTGACAATTCGCTTCAGCCAAAAGTTACAATACCGGTATTCGGTGAAATAACAGGAGATATTACCACCTACCCTAAGAGAATCTATTATGGTAAGGTTAAAAAAGGAGAGGGAAGAGTCCAGAAAGTTTTCGTTAAATTGAACAAAGAGAACATTCAAATATCAGGAGTTAAAATAAATCCGGATTATCTAAGCGCTGAAATCATTGAAAACTATAAGAAAAACAATTTGCAATTTCTGATTGAAGTACGATTACATGAAAATGCTGCAGTTGGTAAATTAAACGGATTACTTGAGATCAACACAAGCAGTAAGGTGCAACCTGTCATTAAAGTACCAATCGTGGGTGAAGTGACCTAAACCAGACAAGCGGGAAAAGCAGAAATCCGAAGCACGCAATTCGATAAAATCCGAATATCAAATAAAGTCGGTTGCATCCGGTTAGGTTTTTGCGCATACCTCGTTTGTCATACCCGAATTCCTTTATCGGGTATCCAGACGGTTCGTTTAATCCGGATTCCCGCTAAAAGCTTGCTTGCCCGTTTCCTGCCGTTCCTGCTTTCCTTAGCGGTTATTTTTCAGAATATACAATAATTACCATATTGAAAGATTGGAAGAGCTTCTTCCTCCTGCTGTAAACATTTTACTATTTGATACTAAAGCCTCATACATTTGTGGTTTTTACGTAGGAATTATACCCATTACAAAGTTGTTTTAGGAATTTCAGGACAGGAGTTTGCCTGAAATTTTGGTTTTTCGATTGAACAAAACCAGAGGCATAGCAATGCTAAGTCGAGGATTTTGTGATTGAGAAAAATCTATAAATTCTGGTGAAATCTGGTAATGAAAACCGAAAACCAATTCGTGATGGGTATACTATTATAGAACTGACATCACGCTTTTTTTCGACGTTGTCCGTAGTCTCCATCCGCAATCCCTCGGAATGAAAGGTCTTCATCCAAATCAGGCCAATGGACACCGAATGGTGAGATCTCAATATTATTCAACTGCCTTGCGGTCCCTTTCGCTAGACGCAAGTTTTTCGCCACAGGAAAGCGTAACTCTGCACCGCTCTTCATATAGATAATAATTTCACCGTTACGAAAACAAGCAGTACGCGGCATATCAATCAAGGTACTCATGCCACTTCTCCTTAATAAGTTCCTGATGTTCTTTCGCCAAATTCTAGGCCCGCGCAAGTTCCTTCACCTTCAAACCGTATGATTCCCTAAGTTCCACTTTGTTCCTCTTATCAATATTACTACATCTTAATTTAGTAAAAAGTAATAATCAATAGAAATTATAACAATAATCTTGTAATATTTGATGCAAAGCTATATTATAACACTTAGTCGAAATAGTCTATAAGACCATACTGTAGAAAGGAATAAAATGAGCCAAACCGTCTCGGTAGCTAAAATGAAAAGCCATCTATCTGAGTATATTGCAAAAAGCACTTATAAAAAGGAGCGATTTATTATTACCAGGCGCAATAAACAGGTGGCAGCCTTAATAAACATTGACGATTTACATCTTATTGAACAGAAGGAAGAACGTATGGGCCTGGCTTCCTTAATAGGAAAATGGAAACATTTTGATGAAATAGAAGAATCCCTGGAAGATATTCCAAATCTCAGAAAAAAAGGAGGAACAGGCAGAGATGTATCTCTTTGATACGGACACGATAACAGGCGTATTAAAGAAATCTCCTTTTCCCGGATTAGTTAAAAAACTACAAAAACTCAAGAAATCCAACCAATTTATTTCAACTATAACTATTTCTGAAATAGTATATGGAGCATATAAAAGCGCCCGACCAGACTACCATATTGAAAGATTGGAAGAGCTTCTTCTTCCTGCTGTAAACATTTTACTATTTGATACTAAAGCCTCATATATTTGTGGTAGATTAAGAGCGGAGTTGCAACAAAAAGGCATGGCCCTTTCACTGGCAGACCTGCAAATTGCCTCTATCGCCATTGCAAATGATTTAATCCTGATTACCGGAAATACGAAACACTTTAAGAGAATAGACATATTACAGATTGATAATTGGCTGAAATAATTGAATAATAACCGCTAAGGAAATCAGGAAAAAAGCAAAAAGAACACTCTTTCGGCTTTATTATTGACTTCCTGCCGTTCCTGCTTTCCTCAGCGGTTATTTACTATTATTGAATTTATTCTATAATGTGCTCAGGCAAGTATGAACTACAGGAAGAGGAAGTTGGAGCACAATTTTTTTTTTAGGCATCTATTCTTTACTGGCCCTGCGGCTTCTTGCCCGACGTGATGTTTGGCGGGAGCGTGATTACTTTCTTTTTTTATTGGTCTAATAAATCCCAAAGTGGAATTCGTAAACCTTTCGTCATTCGTCCTTATTCTAACCACTGACATCTTCTGCTACATTAATTACTCCAGCAGTTTCCTGATAGTTGTCAGAAGTCTTTTCTTTAATTGTTTCTTTGTCATGTTGCTGCTCAGGTATTGAAAAATCCACCTTATGAGTATTGAACTCTTTGCTTATAATCTGAAGTTCTTCCTTCTTCAATTTTACTTTACTCTTCGTATTTCGTCTATCACCTTTCGTCTTTAGTCCCTCGTTTGTTATTCTCCTCCTGTTTTTCACCCTTTGCGTATCATCTTCTTGATGCTTTACGAGTTTATCTATTGGACTCGTCTCTGACTTACCTATCTGGTAAATATTTTCCGCCTGCAATTCACCACCTGTTAAATTGAGGCTGTTAAAGTTTACACGATCAGACGTTTCTACCTTTGCGCCATTTATCACAGACAGGTTATCAAAGAAGTGTTCTCCTATGTATGTATCACCAATTGACCCAACATCTGTCAGATTATTAAGGCTATTGTCCACCGTGATTGAGGTTGCGTCATTGGACAGTAACTTAAACACTGTTGCCGGAGTGGTGCCCTGGTTTATATTTGGATTCAGAAATATACCGATAATTTCATTCGGCCTCCAGCTTCTTGTAGTATCCTTTAATGTATCTACCGTTAAATCTGTAGAACTACCTGTTCCTATCGATATTAAAGGTGTTGAAAAGCCACTCGTAACTAGATTATTATTATCCACTACCAGATCACCATTTACCTGTGTTGATGATTTGAGATATACCGTACCGGCTCCTCCGTCACTACTGGAAACGCCATTTCCTCCGTATGCTCTGATATTATTCATATTAAACCCAGACGTATCATTATAGTAAACAGCTACACGACCTCCTCCTCCGCCTCTTCCGTTTACACTGTTACCTCCATCTGCTATTATCTCTCCACTTCCCATAATCGTTTCAGCTTCTATGTATATTCCACCTCCACTACCTGCTCCCGCAAGTACACTACTGCCACTATCACTACCATAGGAGTAGATACCTCCATCCATGCTTATACTACCAGCAACTATCCTTGCCAATCCACCTCCACTCGTACCAAACTGACCGGCTCCACTGCCCAACTCATTAGGAATTGAATAATTTAGACACGAATTTCCCATCCTAACATCTTTAACGGGCAGGCACTAATTTGTACGAATTTAAGTACAGTTTTTATTTCTCCCTCCGCACGCCCTGCTGTTTCTTGCCAGACAACGCAAACCACAAAAAACCTTACCATAAACCGCCTGGCTTCACCATTCTGTAGTTGCTCGATTTCTGTAGTTCGATTTCTGTAGTTGCTCGATTCATCGAGCTCCATTTGGCTACCATACACACGTCAGTCACCATAAGCTCCATGAATGGAGCAACTACGATTCGCTGTTGTCATTTTCTTTTTCAGTAGTTTTTTCCTGCTTTCCTCAGCGGTAATTTTTAAATAAACACAATTATTCCTCTCAGGTAATCAGGTATTACAGACAGAGACATTTGAAACAAAGAATTCATTAAGTATCTTTCCTTTGTAAGCCCTGGCACTCTGGGTAATTACTTGTATTCCTCAACTTTAGAAACTTCCCGCCAGAATGACATTGTCGGGCTGGTTGTCGGGCTGCCGAACGAAGAGGCCTGGCAAGCCAGGTACACTTTGCTTCTTTACCCATAAAATCATCTTTTTTACACCAAATACATACCTCAAATGTGACAGATCTTGAATTGGCAGGCAATGCCTGCCCTACCTGGCTGAAAATATAATTGTTTCTCGTCAATTTACATGTGTTACAGTACAAAATAGTGCAGTAACTGTAGTGTCAAATGGCACATACAACAATATGTATAATGTTAAAAACATTGACAACCTCTACCAATTGAACTAATATTGCCAAAAACATAGGGGTTGTTGGAATAATTGTTGGACGAAGCCGCTATCGCGGAGAACAAAATCGGAAATTTATTATATAATGTAACCTCACACCCTCAACGGGAGGGTGAATCTATTAACAAATAGGAGTTACAGGTCTATGAAGACATTATCTCAATCCGATTTCAACAAAAATTACCAAACGCATCTAAAGCACCTACGCTTGAAAGGACTCCGGCCAAAAACAATCGAGGCTTATTCACGTGCCATCCGACGGATCGGTGATTATTTTGACAATCAGATACACGATCTATCTGAACAGCAACTACTTGACTATTTTTCCAATCTCCTCAATACCCATTCATGGAGCGCAGTCAAATTAGACCTCTACGGACTAAAGTTTTTCTACACTCATGTGCTTCATAAGCGTTGGGAGCAAGTAAATCTTATTAAACCACCCAAAACGCAACGTTTGCCCGATATTGTCACCATTAATGAAGCCCACCAACTTTTCCAGGTGACGAGAAAACTCAGTTACCGGGCCTTCTACTTTGTTCTTTACAGTCTTGGTCTCCGCCTGGGTGAAGGACTACGTCTTGAGGTTAGCGATGTCGATTCTCAGCGAATGCGGGTGCATATCCGCGATAGCAAAGGCAATAAAGACCGTTTCGTACCCCTGCCAAAGGTAACCCTGAATCTCTTACGCCGTTTTTGGCTTGTTCATCGCAATCCTGTCTTTCTATTTCCAGGCCGTCATGGTGGCTTGAAATCAGCCCACCTGGCAAAAACACCTCTGAATAGAAATGGCGTTCAGGCCACTCTGCGTAAGGTAGCCCGGGAGTGTGGAATTAAAAAAAAATTACACCACACAGTCTGCGACACAGCTACGCAACCCATCTGATTGAGGCGGGTGTTGATCTGCTTGAAGTACAAAAAATCCTCGGCCACCACAGTATTTTAACCACTGCCAAATATACCCACCTGACCTCTCATACAAATCGTAATGCCTTGCAATTAATTAATGATTTGATGAATGGTTTTTCCATAGAATGGGGGAATGTTATATGATATCTCTCTCCTCTATAATTGAGACCTTCATTGCTGACTTTATCACTCTTTATCATGGTTCGATCCTGCCAAGTCAATTCAAAGCCCTGGCAGCCATGAAGGATTGTCGCACTACGCAAAGCCGCGTCATGCTGGTCCAATGTAATGACTGTGAAAAACAGGTTTTTGTACCGCACTCCTGCGGTAACCGCAATTGTCCTCATTGTCAGAGTCATGAGTGTCAGCAGTGGTTGGAGCGTCAACTGAAAAAAGAAGTGCCTGCTGACTATTTTATGCTCACCTTTACTATACCCAAAGAGCTTCGATCATTAGCATGGCAGCATCAACGCTTGCTTTACTCGATAATGATACAGTGTTGTTGGGAAACCGTAAAAACCTTTGTCCAAAATGACAGCGTATTACAAGGAAACGCTGGAGCCATCACTGTTTTGCACACCCACTCTCGCTCTCTCGATTACCACCCGCATATCCATCTGGTAATGCCAGCCGGGGCCATCAATCAGAAGAAAAAGCTTTGGAGCTTCAAAAAAAGCGAAGGAAAGACGCGGTACCTTTTCAATCACAAAGCGCTGGCTAAAGTGTTTCGAGCAAAAATGCTCGATGCCGTGAACAAAGCGGCTCTTACGCTTCCAGTTAATTATCCCAAAACATGGGTCGTCGATTGCAAATTTGTCGGCAACGGTGAAAAGGCACTGGTCTATCTTGGTCGTTATCTCTACAAAGGGGTCATTCAAGAGAAAGATATTATTACGTGCAAAGATGGTCAGGTGACCTTTCGTTACCAGGATAGTAAGAGCAAAAAAATGCTCACAAGAACACTTCCCGGCCCGCAGTTTCTCAGGTTGATTCTCCAGCATGTTCTACCCAAAGGTTTCAGGCGAACACGGAACTTTGGTTTCCTCCACCCTAATAGCAAACGCTTGATTGCATTGCTTCAGTACCTTACCGGTATCAACCCGAATAAGTCGTCAGCCTGGTTCAGAGAGCGTCCAAAGCTTACGTGCAAATGCTGTGGAGGAATAATGAAGATCATAAAAACGATGATACCTCCATCACACAAATCCAGGTCTTTCCCCTACAAGTTAACAAAAGAGGAGGCTGTTCTGGTTATGTAATCGAATCCGCTATGCATCTAAGATTTGCAAAAACGGCATTATCGGGTCGAGATGGCCCCCGTTTGCCCAAATTTGAGGTAAAATGGCCGAAAAACCATGTTCTGTAGCTCCTAAAGCATGACGACAGCAATTGAAAAATCCACTTCTTTGGCTTCATAGCTTCTGCGGTAAAAAAGAGAAGCAATCTTCATAAGATATTTTCTTATACAATGTTTAGCACCCAAACAACGGGCTTGTCCAACAAACGGTTCAGATCTTTGCCAAAAACATAGGGGTTGTTGGAATAATTGTTATCTACAGTTTAATAAAAGTTGTTCTTCTTATATTTGCCAATTAATATAATTAAACAGGAGGGTTTCATGATAAAAGGTCTATGCAAATATTTTATAATAATACTAAGTATTTCGATGTGCTTTTTTTATATGATGGACCCTTCTGTCTTTGCACAGGCAGCAGACTCTGATGCTGATGGTATCCCTGACTGGTTTGAGCAAGATTGCACGATTCCAGGTCACGTAGGCTGCCCGCCCGACACCGATGGTGACGGTATTCCTGATTATCTAGACCCTGACGATGATGGTGACGGTATTGCAACATTTGATGAAGGCACTGAAGACCTGGACAATGATGGTATCCCGAATTTCCTTGACACAGATTCGGATGGTGATGGAAAGCCTGATATAGATGAAGGTTTGGGTGACGATGATGGAGATGGTATCTTAAATTATATTGACGTCAATGATAATGATGGTCCTGATGGCGACTTGGATGGTGATGGTCTTACCAACAGTCAGGAAGATGCACTGGGTAGTAACAAGAACTCATCAGACACGGATGGCGATGGTGTGCTCGACGGGGTTGAAGTAACTGACCCTGAGAACCCGGTTGATACCGATAATGATGGCCTGCTGGACATAAGCGATGATGACGATGATGGCGATGGCATTCTGACGGCAGATGAATTATTTACAGGCTCGGATCGCTGGGTACAGGACCCTGATGGCTGGCCGGATTACTGGTACGATCTTAATGATCCAGATGGTGATGGCATACCCAACTACCTGGATGAAGACTCTGACAACGATGGTAGGCTCGATGATCCTGTAAATATCTGGAATGATCGTGACAGAGATAGAGTGCCAAATTACCTTGATACAGATGATCATGACGGCCCGGCAGGTGATGCAGATAGTGACGGCCTGAGCAATATATTTGAGGACCGCATCGGTACTGAACCGTTCGATGATGATTCTGATAATGACGGAGTTGGGGATGGTCGAGAATGGGCAGAGGGCTATGATACGGATAGAGACGGGATAATAGATGTCCTTGATCCGGACGATGATGGAGACTGTATTCCTGGTAACAAAGAAGGCCGAGTTGATTCTGACCATGACGGCATCACTAATGATCGAGATAAGGATTCTGATAATGATGGCAGACCAGACATCTACGAAGGCACTGGTGACAATGATTGCGATGGTATTCCGAATTATACTGACCCTGTCGAAACAGACGGACCCTGTGCACTTGGTGATGACGATGGAGATCATGTCCCGAACTTTGCGGACTATGATGAAGCAGACGGCCCTTGCGCTGGGAAACACTACTTCATAAATAACCTTGATTTCATACCCGGTAAAGGCAGAGTAATAAGGACTGGATCTGGTTTGCAGGTGACATTCGAAAAGCAGGTGGGGACTGCAACGCTCCACTGTTCCGGAAATACCGATTGCGAAACAAATGGAATTGACGGTGCACGTCTAACAATTCAACAAGACATGCAAATAGTTATTGATGTCATCGGCGCTGGCATAATTGGAGATTCTAGAGGGAAGATACTGGTAAAAATGAGTGATGGATCAACCCGTTGGCTTAAGTTCAAGGCATCTGTCAAGGGGCAGATACTATGCCTGGATGACTCTCCAACAGCATGTACCATTATGACCATCGTAATGAATCAGACTATTGATTTGCCTGGTCAAATAGGTAAGGCTGTTACTCAAATGGATTTTAAACTGCAGGGTATAATATCGCTTGGTAAGAAAGGCGGTGCATTGCTTGAAGATCTCACCGGTATCGGGACACTTCAGTTTGCTCCATTAAATCCGGCAGAATTCTGATACCGATAATTCATAGACTACTGATGCAAACATATATAGGTTTGCTATCATGATGCATACTACTCCGAAGAATCTCGCTTCATAATATATGAACGAGATTCTTCGGTAAACTTCAAAAAACAGCACAATATGTAAGATTCTTGTATTCTCTTTCAGCGTCATCCGGTTAGGTTGCAAAAATACAAATTTCATCTTATTGCTTTCCTGCTTTTCTCCTGCATTCATGGCTTCCTTATAATCGTTTTCTTATTGTTTGTCATAAATTACACGTTTTAACTTCCCTATTTATACCTTTTCCACGAACAAATTTTTCGTAAACATAAAAACAAAAAAAGAATTATAAGGAAACCAGGAGATTATTGACAACTTTAACGGAATTCTATTAGCATCCATATCTGTTCATTTCTCAAACAAAAAATATACAACCTCCGTCATATAAGTAATGATCTGAAAGATTTACAATTTCAAAACTAAAATGCAATAAGTGTTCTTTTAGTCTTTGCCCATCTGCATGTATCTCCATATTCCCATTAAAGAATATTCTTTTACCCCATATACCAATTGCCCCTCCAATAAAACCATTTTTGTGGTCATGTATGATTATCTCTTCCGGACTAAAATAGAAACAGGAAAATCCCTTATTTAACAACACTTTTTCTATCCCCCTGTCAGAGGTCAGGTAGTTGTCTTTACACAGATGTACCAGACTGCATCGTGTGTAGGCTTGTGGCAAATTAATAAATTTTTTATTTTTATTAATTTTCATAATTTTGTGATCTGTGTATCCAGATTTGTGAAAAAATAATCCAGAGGTACCCAGACAGTTATATTGGACACTGTTATACAGAGTTTTTCCTACAGCCCTTTCGCCTTTGAGATAGGCAATATGGTGGTTGTCCAGGAATTCAAAAAGATCAATAGGTGCGTTTGGGGCAACAACAAGTTGTTTCTTATCCCGGTAGATAAAGATGTCCGGATGTCCGGAAATAGAATTTTCTGTTATCGCGTTTGTCTGGAACATAAAGAGGTCATCAACATGCTCTTTTAATTTATTGATAGACTTTTCAGGTGATCTGGCGTCAATTATTGCAAACATTTATCTGGTATTTAGAGAAACCGGGATTACTGACAAACCTGACATTGTAGCCTCTTGAATTTAACAATTCTCTATTTGCCTGCCTATACCCTATCGCGTAATGTATCTGCTTATTGGAAACTGTTATTTTAACTTTTCTCGTATTAAATTTATTCAGTTCAGTATCAAGTATCTCTTTCCATATTTGAGTCATCACCATCTCTTTAAAAGAGGCGTGAAATGGACCTGCAATCAGTGATTTTCCCGTGATCAGTTCTTCTGAAGGATGCAATCCCATTCTTATGATAGCTATGTTGCCTGTCTCAAATATTTGAACAATGTCCTTTGTCCATTCCACTGCCTGTTTAAGTGTTAATGGTGTATATTCCCCTTCATGGTAAAACTTTTCGAGAGTTGTTCCTTTTATAACAATTGCGGGGTAAATTCGTGTATTCACTGCTCCTAATGAAACTATATCACTGGCAGTCTGAATTGATCTCTCATAATTGTCTCCCGGTAATCCGATCATCATTTGAAGTCCCAGTTCAAATCCATATTTAGAGATCAGATAAGACGCATCTTTGATATGATCAACGGTATGTCCCCGTCCTGATCTTTGTAATACTTCACGGTTAGTAGACTGGATGCCCAACTCTATAGTCGTTACTCTATATTTCTTCAGTAATTCCAGAACTGATTTGTTTATATAATCCGGTCTTGTAGATAGCCTGATACCTGATACTCTCCCACTTTTAACATACATGAATGCTTCTTTCAGATATTGTTCCATTAGATCAACAGGCAGTCCGGTAAAACTGCCACCAAAAAACGCGATACTAATTATTCTGTTTTCAGGTATTGTCTTAAGATGTCGTTCTACAATATCCTTAACATCATCTGGTCCAGGGATTGAGTGCGTACCACTTATCTTCTGCTGATCACAAAAAACACATTGATGTGGGCAAGCCAACTCCGGGATAAATATTGGTATGTTAGAGTGTTTTTTCATAATCAGTTAATGTTATAAACTTAGTAAAGAAATATCAATTAATAAAACATTATTAAACAATGTCATAGTATCAGACAATAACGTTTAAAATCTTGTAATAATATGTCACCGGGAACGCAAACCAAAAGTATTTGAATATACCGGTAAACATCATTTAAAAACAGAGGGAGTAAGCACTGGAAATATATTTTATTTTAAATATCCTGGAGATAAAATTGAAGTGCCATATGAAGATTCATTTGCCATGATGGCAGAAACAGATTTGAAGCTACTCACTGAACTTGATAGCCGTTCTAAAAATTAGCAAAACATTGCGAGAAGAGTTATGTTCAATGGAGCTATTTTCGATATTCTATTGCTATTCTCAATGTTAACATCAAAGAGTAACAGAAAATGGAGCAATCAAAGCTTCCTTTCAAATCAGATGGTAACCTTCCACACACGTTAGTTCCATACCCAGGTTTTTTTACAGTTTTGTTTTTCTACGTCGTTTTGTTAGAATATGTCAAGATATTCAAGAAACTAAATGATTTACTGTATGACATATAATGGCAATGCTGAGACACAAAATTTGCTGGATTATTGCTACGTGGTTTGGTCCAGGACTGTTACCAAAAGCACCTGGAACATGGGGAAGCCTGTCAGCTATTCCTTTTGCATATTTAATTTCAATATATACTTGTCCCTATGCACTGCTCTCCTCCACTGTTGCTCTGTTTTTCATAGGAATGTGGGTATCAGATAAAATAGAAGAGAGTGCTCAAATAAAAGACCCCGACTTCATTGTTGTTGATGAAGTTGCAGGTCAATGGATAGCCCTGCTCCCCCTGCCGCTGCTCTATAACATCTATGGTCCTGATTTATTCTTCTCAATTTCTATTCCAATAACGGTAGTTGCTTTTATAACTTTCAGAGTCTTTGATATATGGAAACCATGGCCGGTTAATTTTGCAGACAAAAACTTTCGGGGAGGTTTTGGAATTATGTTTGACGATGTTATTGCTGGGATGTACTCGCTAATAGTAACATCCGTGTTGACAGTGGGAGTGGTTATGTCATTTTAGTGATAACGAAGTTAACTTTTAGTTTATAAGCAGAACCTATTCGAGAAGGAAGCAATTGGTCTTGTTCTAGAAGATATTTTTGGCAATAAGAAAAAATCTAATCCTGTAAGAAAGACTGAGAATCGTACACAAGAGTCAAAACCCGCAACCATATATACCAAAACAGATATTCCACCAGATTTTGATATAAATATCATCAGGTTTCAGTTGGATAACCGGCCTTGACCCAGCCACCATATCCGCCATCCATTGAGATCACATTGGTATAGCCCATCTTCTGTAAATTATCTGCAGCTAATGCAGAACGAAATCCACCTCCACAGTACAATATGATTTCTGCTCCTGTATCACTGATATTCTTTTCAATGTCACGCTCAATGACCCCTTTCCCAATATATATAGCATTTATTATATGTCCTTTTTTCCATTCACTCTCTTCACGGACATCGACCAGGAAAAATCTGTCTCCACGGTCAAGTTTAATTTTGACCTCTTCCACATTAGTCTCTCTAATTCTACTTTTTGCATCATGAACAATGGTTAAAAATTTTTTTGCGTGTTGTTTCATTACAATCCCCTTCCAGGTTTTATCAATGCAAGTTCGCTATTACAACACCTATCATACAACTACTTTTTCACTTGATCATTTTTGATTTTGTAATTTTCGAATTATATCACCCTGATGAACGGCGACACCAAGGTATGTGTTTTTGTCGTAGAAAAAAGTATGCCTCACTGCTTTTGGCCTGTTTACATCGGAAATGGGTACATATTGCAACTTTTGCGCAAATGAGTTATAGACCGGTGCATCTCCGTTTTTATCGCTTCCAACACCACTCTCCTCATTCGAATGAATTATCCAGTAATGTCCTCCCGGAAGATTGTCAAAATATCTCCATTTACCCGGGAATGCCCACGGATGCAAAACCTGATAATGTTCCAACTCGGAAAGATAAAGATGCTCAACTTCAGAGTAGTGTTGTGGCCCCGACTTAGAACCTTTTCCATTTATGAGTGATGGTAACCGCCATTCAGTAAGTTCAACAGTGCCAACTCTTACAGATAACTGGTTTGCCCAGATTACCGCATCTTTGTATTCAGGTGAATAATAACTGAAATCGTACCATGTAATATCAAGCTCTGTGTCATAAACGAGATTATGACCTAAATTATCTTCACCTCTGGGCAACAGGTCTGCTTTCAATGTTGTTATTAACACCAGCATGACCATTATGACTACAAGAAAACACAATATTTTTTTCATCATGAAATATTCTCCCTATGTTTATACAAATTATATACAAGATAAGCTCCCAGAAAATATTAAAAAGGGATATTATTTACACGGTTTGTGACGTTTTAAGCTTATTTATAGATTAAACGACACTATTAATAAAAATAACTGTATGTAAATCATACCATATGACACTTGTACATCTATACAGTAATGTGATAAACTACTTTCATAATAGTTGTATAGCACACATTAACCATATATGCAGTGTAATGTAAAAAAGGATATAAAATAATGGCTCTTGAATCATTTCTCAAAAAACTTAAAGAGTGCCCGGAAAAAGTTGAATTTAATGATACCATGGATATTGTAGATTCTCTCTATGTTTTTACACCTTCCGCATTTAAAAATGGCAACTTGTTTAATGAAGCCGGTCAGAACTCAGGATCATGTAAAGTCTTTTCCTTTGGCCGTCTCCATGATTTGACACCAGAACAGACATTGGCCTGTTTTGGCAGTTATTATCGAAATGATGTTTTAAAACATCCTGACAACAGTGATCATCAGAATATTCGTAATTTCATGAAAACAGGCTGGTCAGAAGTTCATTTTGACAGTAAACCTTTGCATGCAAAGTCTGAAAAAAATAAATGAGTATCACACAAAAAGAAACGATAAAGCGATCTGTAGAGCAAGAAAGTGATAATAACTGGCGGGACGTTTTGTATGATGTTATCTTCAAGGCAGATACTGTGCCTGGGAAATCCTTTGATGTTGCATTGATCGTTATTATTGCTTTGAGTGTGATAACGGTAATTATTAACACTGTTGATACTATAGATCAAAAATATGGACACTTTCTGCATATGGCAGAGCTGGTATTTACTGTTATTTTTACTATTGAGTATATCCTGAGATTGATATGCTGCAGAAGGCCGGTTGCCTACGCTAAAAGTTTTTTTGGTGTCGTTGACCTATTCTCTATACTGCCAACATATATCAGTGTTTTTCTACCAAGTAGTCACGTTTTAGCGGTTGTACGAATCATCAGAGTCCTCCGGATCTTTCGCGTTCTTAAGCTTGTTAAGTATGTAGGCGAATCAGAACTGCTCATAGACGCATTGCGGTCAAGCAGACGAAAAATAACCGTTTTCCTGTTCTCCGTTATAACGATTGTTATTATCTTTGGTTCTGTAATGTACATTGTAGAGACACCGGAAAACGGGTTTACCAATATACCGCAAAGTATTTACTGGGCAGTTGTTACACTTACAACAGTGGGATATGGAGATATGACCCCACAAACACACATAGGAAAAGTATTGTCTATGGTAATTATGGTTATGGGGTATGGAATAATTGCCGTCCCAACCGGAATTGTCACTGCTGAAATGACAAAAGCCATGAGACATCATAATAAAGTTTCATCAAATGTGTGTGAAGGGTGCGGTTACAGGTGGCATGATGATGACGCGCATTATTGTAAACATTGTGGTAACTCGTTATAATAAATGGAGGAATGACTATGGCAAATGAAAATGGGAAATTTTATCATTTTATGGAGAGGATGAAATTTCGAGAGTTTAAGGCACTATGGTTAATCTTTATAGTTACAGGTATTTTTTTGATAGGAGCGGTGATGGATCAAATAAAGAGTTCTGCTAAGATAGATCCTATGAAGGATGTTTATCTATTCCTTCATGGGAGAAAAGACTTAAAAGAAGAAGCTGAAGGTGTTTTGATAACACTTGGATTTTCAAAAGAGAATATTATTGCTGCTTCTTCAAAAAATGTCGGAAATGTTGGTGACTATATGGCTATGTTGTGGAGGCCACCAAGGCCGGACCAGATTAAGATCCAGCAGATAACTGAGGTTAAAGAAGTGGAACCTGATAAAATGTTTGGGTACTGGAAAGGTGTGTTGAAAAAGGATATTGATTATTTTCTTCTTAAATAGAAGATAAATGTTCAATGATCTTGTCCGCTACACGAAATGCGTTTGCGTAAATTGTCCAGGTATATGGAACACTACCGCCTGTTGGCATAAAGCTACCGTCTGTAACATAGAGATTTTCAACGTCATGGGCACGGCAATCCTGATTAAGAACAGATTTTTCAGGATCTTTCCCAAACCGGCAGCCACCAGCTACAAGGTTTGCCGGTGCATTACCGTTGACATTGGAATGAATGTTTGTTAAGCCCATGGCTTGTAATACGCTATCCGCTTTTTCTGCCAGATAATTACCTACCTTGATATCATGTGAATGATAGCCAACTCTTACCCGAGATACGGGAGTTCCCCACTTATCTTTAACCCTGGTGTCCAGAGTAACAAAACAGTCATCTGTCGGTAGCCAATCACAGAATGTTTCGTATTTTATGTGTCGTTTTGTCGTAAAATACGATTTCAGTGCCTGTTTAAGGTCCATGCCCCAGATCAGTTGGTTGTTATCATCCCATTTCTGTCCTATTGCCTTTGCAATTGGACCGGGATGCTCAATAAGGAAATCAATAGTACCGCCCTTCTCTCTCTTCCCAAATTCAGAATTTTTCATAACATACCAGTCCTGCAGGTTCCTGTTGACAAAGCGTCCCTGGTATTTCAGTGATTCTACTTTATCTTCATCAAGGTTTTTATAGAGAAAATCACCACTACCTATACCTCCGGCTGAAAAAAGAAGATTCCTTCCCACCTGGCCGTTGTTGTTTGCAAGGCCTTTTTTGTGACGAGGCCCAGGGGAAGAGAGTAACAGTCGTGATGTTTCAATTGCCTGACATGCAACTACGAAAATCTTAGCATAGACTTGTTGAGAGCTACCCGTCTTGTCATAATACTCAGCAGTAACTACATTTCCCTGAGAATTACTATTCAGCTTATAGACCTTACTATGCGGTCTGATTTCACAATGTCCTGAATTAAGAGCGGGGTTGAGTAATGCCGCCCGGGAACTCCCTTTCGCGCCAGTTGCACATCCATAGCTGCCACACCAGCCTGAATAGCCGCAACTCTGACGCATCATTTTCATGGTTGATAGAATTGCTCGTGGAGTTGGTAATGGATTTAACCCCAGTTTCTGGCAGGTATTATCAAACCATCCGGAAAACGGATGTTCAAGAGTAGGAGGATACGGGAAATCACTGGTAGAGCGTGGTTCAAGATTTGGATGGTTAATAACACGCCCAGATACTCCGACTATTGATTCTACTTTTGTGTAATATGGCTCAAGATCTTCATATGAGATCGGCCAATTTACAATATTTGCTCCATCGATCGGGCCAAAAACTGAAAGCAGTCTGAAGTCATCTGGTTTCAATCTGAAAAAAAAACCACTCATAAAATTCGAGGAGCCTCCGACACAGTTTCCTCGCCAGAAACTTCTCCCTGAATCAAAAGTAGATTTGCCTATCCATCCACCATGTCCATCCGCTTTTTCTATTACATGTTGTTCATCTTTCAATTTTGGTGAGTAAGCACCATACCTGAAAGCAAGTTCATCTTTGTAAAAATCTTTTTCCTCAAACCATGGCCCTTTTTCAAGAACAAGTACGGAATATCCTGATTCTGCCAAAGTCAGAGCAACAGGGCCTGCACCTGCCCCACTTCCGATAATACATACGTCATAATCCGTATTCATACTCTTCTTAAATTCCAATAAAGTTTACGCTTAGGAGGACGAGGGAATCCCGGATGGTGATTCAGCCACTTCCATCCAATACCATCAGGATTGCCACCATAGACAGGGTCACCCAACAAAGCTTCAAATATATAGGTAAGTAATCTGGAAACCCACCTCCGACCTGCCTTGCTCTTTGTAATTTGATTAAGCATATCTGTTTGCTGCAATTTTGATAATTGTGTAAAAACAGCTTCATGCTTTTCGAGCGAAAGATCATTCAACCATTTAACACCGTTCAGGATAAATTCTTTTTCATCCTGATCTAGTGCGGGACTTGCAACAAGATTTTGTAAATATGTTAACGCATTGATCTCTATTGCTCCGGGTGAATCAGTTTCTGATGGAAAAAGATGATCCTGAACAATATTAATTGTAAACCATGGATCTGTGAGTTGGTTTGTCGAACGTTTTATTGATGCACGGACAATAAATGAAGGCAAAAGAAGTGTAGTGAAAAAACCAGACACTCGTAAAAGAAATGTACGTCTATTTATAAACATTTTGCATAAAAAAACAAAAATATATTATAAGGAAGCCGGGAACCATGAGCTTGATAAAAAACTGACTTATACAGCAGGCCATCTGACCTGTTGTATAAGTCAAAATTTTCTATTCACTGTTTACATAAGATCGAATATGTATTAACCGCCGCATTTACCTTCTCCACCGCATTTACCCTCGCCGCCACACTTTCCTTCACCACCACATTTGTGTTCAGTTTTATCTCCATGTCCCCCTTCATGTTCATCGCCTGAGCTTGAGTCATCATCATGTTTACTATCATGTTTTTTGTCATGATCGCTTTTTTCAGCACCGCCGCATTTACCTTCCCCTCCGCATTTTCCTTCACCACCGCATTCCTCACCACATCCGATTAGTTTGATGAAAGAGTCAGAATCATTGACAGCAAATGGATTAACTTCTGCTTTAACTGTGGAAACTACTGAGAATCCAAAAATAAACGCAGCACAAATTATTGAAACAAATATTCTCTTTATGTTAAAACCCATAACATATCCCCTATTATAATAAAAACTGAATTATAAAATTAATTTACATATACAAAACCGATTAACAGAATAAAATGTATAGAAACAAATTAACTAATAAATACAGGGGTAAATTTAAGCCTGTATTTATTTCTGCTTAAAACTGTTATTAAGTACAATGCAAACAAAGTGTACATATTAAAAGTCACTACCGTTTAATGGTATCCATATAAACTACATATTTCCAGTAGATTTTGTTTCATTTTGTACCAGAAGCATCCGGTTAGTTTCTTGCGTATACCGCTTTTGTCATACCCGCCCGCCCGCCAAAAACATTCTACATCCGGAAACAAAAATCGTAGGGTGCGTTTTACGCACCAGAAACATGCCAGCATAATCAAGTATTTGTTTTTATAAATAACACTATTGCTGTATCCAACGTTGTTAGCGGTGCATGGAATGCACCCTACTTGTCTCCTTTTCTTTTATGAAATGATGAAAAGATTATAGCAAAAATGTAGTTTAACTATTGGTTCAATTATTGGTTCAATTTATGGGGTCCATTATATAGTGCTTATATAAAACAGTTATTGAAAAAAGAAAAACAGCGCATTTTAGAAAAAGCCATTGTGTAAGCGAAGCAGGAAGAGGCAGAGGATTTAGAATATCAGGAAGAACTTTCAGATTGGGAAAGGTCCTTATCTGATGGGTTAGAAACATGAGCACATAAAAACTAAACACTAAAATTCAGCTGATTTCGGTGTTCGAGGAAAAGGGATTACATCGCGAATATTGTCCATGCCGGTAACAAATTGTACCAACCGTTCAAAACCAAGCCCAAAGCCGGCATGAGGCACTGAGCCAAACTTCCTCAGGTCCCGGTACCACCAGTATGGTGCCAGATCCATTCCCTGTTCCTTGATACGCGAATCAAGTTTATGTAGATCGTCTTCTCTTTGCGAACCGCCGATTATCTCACCAATTTTGGGAACAAGTACGTCCATGGCCGCAACAGTCTTATCATCATCATTCTGTTTCATATAAAAAGCCTTAATGTCCCTGGGATAATCGGTAACTATTATCGGCTTTTTAAATTCCTTTTCAGTAAGAAAACGCTCATGTTCTGTCTGCAAATCATTACCCCAGTTCGTTTCATATTCAAATTTCTGCCCCGACTTACTTAGTATGTCAATAGCTTCGGTATAGCTAAGACGGACAAATTCGCTTTCATTGACATGGGTAAGAGTTTGCAGAATGGTTTTATCAATACGTTTATTAAAGAACTCCATATCCTCAAGACATTCTTCAAGGACAGTAGTAATAAGATACTTTAAATACTCTTCAGCAAGATCGGCATCATCACTGAGGTCAGCGAAAGCCATCTCTGGCTCTATCATCCAGAACTCTGATAAATGGCGGGAGGTATTTGAATTTTCAGCTCTGAAAGTAGGCCCAAAGGTGTACGCATTACTCAAACCACAGGCAAAACACTCTACGCTTAATTGGCCGCTTACGGTCAGAAAAGATTCTTTACCGAAAAAGTCCTGACTGTAATCTACATTGTCTTCAATTTTAGGTATTGCAGAATGGTCAAGTGTCGTTACCCTGAACATTTCTCCCGCACCTTCACAATCACTGGCTGTTATTATTGGGGTATTGATATAATAAAAGCCACGTTCCTGAAAGAAGTCATGTGTTGCTTTAGCCAATTTGTTGCGTACACGGGTTACCGCACCGAACGTATTCGTCCTGACCCTGATATGAGCAATCTCCCGCAAACGCTCAAAAGAGACCCGTTGTTTACCAACTGTATACTCATCAGGATTACAGAATCCGTATACTTTTACTTTATTGGCTTTTACCTCAACACTCTGACCACCCCCCTGTGACTTAACCAGAATACCCGTTACAGCAATTGAGCTTCCGGGAAAGAGTTTGATAACTTCATTCTGATAGTTATCAAGTTCTGCATCAACAATTATCTGCAGATTATTGAAGCAGCTACCGTCATTTAGTTCAATGAAAGAGAACCCCCCTTTTGAGTCACGTCTTGTCCTGACCCATCCTTTAACCAGAATCTCCCTGTCAATTCCATTTCCTTTAAGCGCTTCAACTATGTAGGTCCTTTTCATTGTTACTGTCTTGTCCTTAAGATCCAAAAAATAGTTTAAAATAATTCTCACGCAACGCTGCAGAGATCGCCAGGAAAACACAAAAAGAAAATAAATAAAAAAAATTTTTCTTTGCGGCTTTGCGTGTGTATTGCCTATGTTCTATCCGGTAACAAACTCCGGGGCAGAATCCTTTCGGTTATTTTCTTTAGTAGCCGTATCGCCTATTATTAATTCCAGCGCACTCAGCAGTTTCATGTTCTGTTCCCTGGTTTTGACAGCAACACGAAAAAACCGTTCATCAAGACCCACAAAATTCGAACAATTTCTTATAAGAATATTGTTTTTCATTAAGCAGTTTTGGATTTCCGATGATGTTGTTCTGCAATCTTCGATCCTCACCAGTATAAAATTAACCGTTGGTTGAAATGGCTGTATACTATTTAATCCTTTTAATCCGTTATATAGAAAGGTTTTTTCAGAAGATATATACTTTCGTGTATTAGCAGCGAACTCTTCATCATTAATTGCCGCTATTCCTGCTACCTGAGCCATTGTATTAACTGTCCATGGCTCTTTGTATTGCAATAATTTATTAACTATAGATTCATTTGCGACAAGATATCCAAGTCTCAGGCCCGGGAATCCGTAAAATTTAGTTAACGATCTGACAACTATCAGGTTATCCATTAAGGGAGCATTTTTAATAACACTATACTTTCCATCATCCTCAACAAAGTCCATAAATGCTTCATCAATAACAATCAGACGGTTTGGATTATCATTCACAAGTTCAATTATATCTTCCTTACGGGTAAGTTGCCCTGTAGGATTGTTCGGGTTGCACAAAAAAACCATGCAGTCATCAACACTTTTCAGTCTTGAGATATTATTGTTAATTAATGGAAAGTCCTTATCATCATTTATAATCTCAACAACATTTATGTTTGAGTTAGAAAACGAGTCTTTAAATTCACCAAATGTGGGATGTAAAAGTACACCCCTCTCAGGTTTCAAAGCACGGGGAATCAGATAAAACAGTTCATTTGATCCATTACCAATAATTACGTTTGACTTATTACAAGAAATTTTCCTGGCAATAGATTCTCTCAGGTCTGTACACCGACTTTCTGGATAGTTCAGAATATCGTTGAATTGCTCAAATACCTCCTTTCGAACAACTTCAGGGTATCCAAGCGGGTTTATACTTGCACTGAAATCAATGATCTCGTCCGGATTCAATCCATACGTATTACATATCTGTTTTATGTTACCACCGTGTCCGTTAAGCATTCTCTCTGCCTCAAAATATTAATTACTACAGTCTATGAAGTTAAATCTGTTTCATTTATTTTAGAAATATTTTATAGTAGTTGTCAGGGTAATTTTCCCTTAACCTCAAGATCAGAAAAGCACGACTTCAAAAACCCTCGGTCTCTGGAAAGAAGGAGTGTCGCTTGATTAAGAGCATGAGCAGCAATAATGAAATCACTAATAATATGTTGTCTCACTCTAACATTATGCTTACAATGCGGACAATGAATGGAAAATTTTTTCCCACAAGAATGACATTGGTGAGTGTTCTTTCTGCTTCTCGAATATTTTTTCCATCTTTCACCTGATAGAGCAAGACTCTTTTCATTTGAATAGACCAGTTTTATAGATGTATCATTCAGGAATTTACTTAATTCCTTATCTGAAGGAAATTGAGATGAAAGCTCAGCATAGACTAATTCGCAAATTATTAATTGACCTTTTTGATTATAGAAATCAATCAGATTTTTTGAATCTAAAGCAAATTTATTATCTACCAGTAAAATATCAAGAAGAATATTCGTGTCTATAGAGGTGATCATCTTCCCCTGATTTCCTCAATAATAGTGTCTGTGTTCTTATTCTTATCCTTCAGATACCCAATCCATTTGTCAAAAGGTGACTCTTTAACACTTTTTTTAATAATAAAGATACCGTTCTTTTCCTTAAATTGAATTTTATCTCCTGTGCTGATACCAAGCCGCTCTCTTACTTTTCTTGGTATCGTAATTTGTCCTTTTGATGTTAGTTTAGAGACAAGCATAACCCTTTATCCTGCAAATAATCAGTAAGTCAATATAATTCCTTACAACTAATGTAAGGAATTATATCATTTATTCAAAATTTTTCAAGATCTCTCTTTATTTATTAGAACAACAAACTGCTATCTGGCTGCAGCCTTGATCAGTATTATCAACATCTAAAGGGATTAACTACATATTCATTTCAGGAAGGACTGTATCGTCCATTTTACAGCAAAGATGTTCTGCTTATTATACAATAGGTGAATATTATATTTATTCAGAAGCATCCGGTTAGGTTTTTACATATTACAAACTAATGCTCCAAAACTGTCATTCCCGCATGCTTTAAGCGGGAATCCAGATTGAACGAGTTACCTGGATACCCGCTAAAGGAATTCCTGCCCGAATAGGTACCCGTCCCCGCCAGAACAGCCTTGTCGGGCTGGCGAACGGTTGAGCTGGGCGGGCAGGCGGGTATGACAGTAGTGGTATCTGCAAAAACCTAACCGGATGCTTCTGAGATTTATTGAAAATTTTAGCGTTGAATATATGCAGGATTCTACTGAAGTTCTGGATTGGAAAAAGGCAAGAAAAGTCGTATTGCCTAATTTAAAGCCATCAGTTAAGACAATTTCTTTACGGCTCCCGGAGTCAATGCTGGAAGAGCTTAAACTATTGACAAATAAACGGGATGTACCATAGCAATCATTATTGGAATTTTTTTTGTCAGAGAAAATCGAAGAAGAATTGCATATGACGAAAGCCTGACATCCATTCTTAAGTAAAGTATGGTGGTAATGTTGACCCCACATCTATTGCTGGTTAATAACCACTAACCAAGATGTGACTCTCTTTTTCAACCTGTTTTATGCTGCTACCGTGTCCGTTGAGCATTTCCCTAACCATAAAATGAATTTATTTAAAATAAAGAAGCATTTTAAATGCTAGACGATATAAAAACAATCTAATTTTCATTCATTCCATAATTCAGCCAGTGGCAGAATGAATCCATGAGACTTGTTACCATCTACCACATTTTTTGCTCATTTATTATCCATATCTCAGGAGTAAAATAAAACTAAATTGACAAAAAAAGAAACAAAGATAAAATCCAAATACATTTACTAATATGTTTATTAAGCGTTCGAAACCAAACTACAAGCAATGCCTATTCTAAGCAGATTTTTTGGAATTGTGATTGCCATGTACTGGCGTGATCATGCACCACCGCATTTTCATGCTAAATATGGAGAGTAAGAGGTTATTGTTGAGATTGAGACAGGAAAGGTTACCGGTAACAATCTAAACGTGCTCTGTCTATGGTCAAAGAATGGCTGAGACTCCATAAAGAAGAGTTGATGAATGATTGGCAACTGGCAGAGCAAAATAAACCATTAAAAAAAATTGATCCTTTGGAGTAACGAATGATCCTTCACGTTAAAGAGGCAAAATATATACATGGCTATGTTATTTGGTTAAAGTTCAATGATGGTACAAAAGGAGAAGTCGATTTAAAAGATGAACTTTATGGTGAAGTATTTGAACCATTGAAGGAAATAGATAAGTTTAAGAAATTCAAGGGTGATTCTGAACTGGAAACAGTTGTCTGGGATAATGGAGCTGATATGGCACCTGAATTCTTATATAACAAAATGTCAATCCTGACATAATCTTTTCTCTACCGCTGTAACAATTAAGCTGTGTATATTGCGAATCAAGGAAGGTATATATATCACATGAAAAAGAAACTACCCAGGTTTACAAGTGAAGACAGAGAAAGTGTTGGGCAGAGCAGGATTCTCAAAGGCCTTTCGACCCACCACCCGATCATCATCATGTATGACAAATACATGTGCTGCATCTATGACCGTCACCCCTTCCGCTTTATGAGCAAACGTAAGTGGGATTACGTGATGTTATATTTATCTTTAAGTTGTACTGTTAACTGATGAGTTAGTGTCATTGCCTTCTCCGCTTCTTCTAATGGCATAGTGCCTGTACCGCAGCTTGGAGTGATCAGTGAATTCTCGATAATCAGTTTCCTGTCAATTCCAAAGCCTGTTAAAGTGTCAACGGCAGATACCATCTTTCCCATCAAGTCATCTATAGTTGCTTCTTTAATACTATCTGTAGTTGGAACAATCCCCCACGCCAGAATTCCTCCTCGTTCAAGAAACGCCCGGACTTCGTTTTTGTAAATGAGCATAGTGTCCATGTAACCGAACGCGTCAAAATTTATAATGTCTACCTGTGTCTCCATTAACATTGTCCAGTCAGTATTGCCGCAACAGTGGATGCCTGAAAGCGAGTCTCGATTATGAATTGCCAGAAATATCTCATTTAAAGATTCAACAATCTGCTCTTTTTTTAAACTGGCAAACGCGGAACCGTAGCTCGAAAGATATGGTTCATCCAGAAAAATAATCCTTGGTAATCCAAATTCTGAATATTGATCAAGCTGCCAACACGCCTTCATAGTAAGCAGCTTGACTATTACATCGAAAAGTACAGGGTTGTGGAGTACGGCTATCTGTTCCGGACTCTTTAATGAACCCGCCAGTGTTATTGGCCCAACTATCTGCCCTTTGATAGCCCGGAGACTTTCAGGCCTCTTCTCCTTAAGGAGGTTGACCATATTTGAAAAACCGAGAGCATGGTTATCACTTATTGGAAACAGCCCGGGATCTTCTGATAGAAATTTATAATAAAATTTTTCCAGCTCATCAGTACTGTCTTCAGGCATATCGATATATACACTCTTCTTCTTCTGATCAATCTTCAGAAATGGAAGCCCTTCAGTGTACTGTACCAGCATCTCTTCCCTCATATCTCTCTCCGGTAGTTGAGGCCAGCACGGTACCTCCGGAAGAGTCCTCAGAATAAGATTACACGCATCTTCAACGTTGTTATGAGGATAGCTACCTATTGCTGTAGCTGAAAAATTTCCATTAAACAATTTTTTACTCCATGAAAAAGTATAAATACTCAATAAGCTGGAGAAAACAATAAATTTATAACCTCCCCCTTTCCCCTCCTTCTTAAGGGGCATTAAAGAGGAAGATATCCTCGCTTTCGTGAGGGTACCAGATAATTATAAATCCTTAAACTTCTCTCTTACTTCATCGATCTTCCCGCAAGTCATTTTGCCCTCTGTACATGGGCCTGAGATGCAATTTGGGCCTGATTTGGAGAAAATACCGGATACTATATTTCTTACTAGTTTTAGCATTTCAGTAGCAAGCTCCCTTATTTCCCATTGAGCACGATTACAGCATCTGACACTGAAGAAATGGAGCAGTTCTCTGGCATTCATTGTGACTATGATTTTGGTTTCTGCAGCATTCGGAAGAAGAAAGCGGGCGTCTTCATTCGATTTTTCTCCGGAATCCCCTAATGCTTCTACCAGTTCATCATACCATTTCTGTATGTCCCTCATTTTATCTTGAAACCACTCTTTTTTCCCGGCATTTATAATAGCCGGTGGTATAATGAAATCAAATGTATCTTCTCCACGCAGGTCTTTACTGTGTTCGCCCACATATCTCTGGCTTTGTTGAGAATACGATGCTATTCTGTGTCTGACAAGCTGGTGGGAGCAGCCTCTGGATATTCCTTCGATACCAAAATTGAACGACACATGCTCAAGAGGAGACATATGTCCCATTTGAAGAAGCTTTTCAATAAACTTTTTATTGTCTGACCTCTCAATTTTTTCTTTTAGTTCCTCTAAGGAACTTGGGCTATAGCACAGTTTGGCTGCATGGGCGATTAAATCTTCAGGATCTTTTGTATGATTCAATAAAATAACTTTTAGATTGGATTGTCCCATATTTGAACTGTTTAAACCGCTTTAGCCGTTTAAACTGTTGTTATTATTTAAAATTCAATGCCCTTTTGAGCTTTTATGCCTCTGGAATATTGGTGCTTGATTTCTAGCATTTCAGTAACTAAATCAGCTTTATCAACCACCTCTTTGTGAGCATTCCTTCCAGTTAAGATTATATGGAGTCGCTTTGGTTTTTTTTCGAGTAATGATAACACATTATCAACTGATAACAGGCCATAGTCTATGACATAGTTGATCTCATCCAGTATTACCATATCATATTTATCTGAATAGACCTCAATCTCTGCTTCTTCCCATGATTTGTTAATATTTTCTAACGCTTCATTGTCACTTAATTTTGAATTTGAACAAACAAACCCTTTTCCCAGAGGTTTAATCTGGAAATCGGGACCGAGCCTTTTTATTGATTCCAGTTCGCCATAGTCCCAGGTTCCCTTAATAAACTGGATCATCAATACTTTCAGCCCCTGTCCAACAGCCCTTAATGCTTGACCCATTGAAGCCGTTGTTTTCCCTTTTCCGTTACCAGTGTATACCATTATCAGTCCATTCTTCATTACATCCACAATAAATCACATGATTAATGATATTGCAAGTTCTTTTTGTTTTTTGCCCGCATTTTAGAATGGATTTAGAAATTCCTTTTATGTATAATTACAAATCTAATTAATAAGTTTATGTGTCATACAAAAACTTATCTATTTGTCTTAATAAAAGTTCTGCAATCAAAAACGTTTAATAGTTAATACAGCAGAAAGGTGTAAATTTTTTTATGGATCAGAATAACTATACGATTACAAAGGATATGATCGTCAATGACGTTGTATTGATATATCCTCAAACTAATGAAATATTCACCAAATATGGTGTAGACACATGTTGTGGTGGTATACAAAGCATAGAAAAAACTGCTGCCGCCTGTAACGTCAAACTGGATGAGGTCTTAAAGACTTTGAATGAGGTAATACCTAAACCTGAACCGGAAGAAGTCAAGGCAGTTGAAGAGGTTAAAACTGAAGCTACTGCCGCTCCATCTGTTTCGGACACTCCAGAGTCAACGTCTGGCAGTGAAATAACAGGAAATACAACGGTAAAAGACATTATTAAGCACAACCCTGAAACTAAAGGTGTCTTTACAAAATACGGATTACTTGAGTGTGGTGGCGAGTACGGCCCTGAAGAGGCGATTTATTTTTTTGCCAGAGTGCATAACGTTGATCCTGACAACTTGATTAAAGAGCTCAATGATGTTATCCATGGAAAGGTTGCTGCGCCTGATGTTGATGCAGATGAAGCGGATTACGCATATGAAAATATTTATGAGAAGTTTATAAAGACTGCAATTATTATTGCTTTATCTACCGGGTGCGTTTATGGAGCATTTATTTTGTTCTATATGGGCATCCAGCGCTCGCTTTATTCGGTTCCAAAGGTTTTAATTGAAACACATGGCCACACGCAGATCTTTGGCTGGTGCGGGTTATTTATTATGGGTGTATCGTATTTTGTTCTTCCGAGATTCTATGCAGTCCGTATTTATAGTGGGAAACTCGCCAATTTGTCTTTCTATCTAATGGTTACGGGTATTTTCCTGGTATTTACTTACAGATCTCTCTTGCCGATAAATAACCATTATTTCATTAAGTCGTTAATCCTGACAGGATGTATCTTTGAAGTTTTAGCTGTTATCATATTCCTGATCGTAGCGGTTAAAACAGTACTCTCCGCTGAAAAGCAGGAGTTGGAAACATACGAAACTTTTCTGATTTCCGGGTATCTATGGTTTCTTATCGTAACGATGGCACACGCCTTTATAGTATTTTACATGCTGTCTGTTGATGAAACAGTTTTGCCTCACTCCGTGATTTATCCACTTCGTCATATACAAGTTGTAGGGTTCATAACACTGGTAATCTTTGGTGTAATCAGTAGAACATTACCTGCTTTTTTAGGTTTGAAAACACCAAATGCGAAGATGAACCTGATTATTATGTTTATGTTAAATGCTGCCGTCCTCGTCAGGGCAGTATCCCAGCCTCTGATGGTTTACTATGCTGATGTCAGTAATATGCCATTTTATTACGTATTTAATACACTGTACTTCACTTCAGGTTGTGTTGAACTGATTTCAGTCTTTTTGTTCCTGTATAACTTGAATATTCTTTCAAAACCGGAAGTTGATTTTTCAGGTATGGAGATTGAAAAGAGTTATGAAAAGTTTATATGGGCAGGGCTTTTCTGGTTGATTTTTGCTGAGATTGCAATGATAGTTTTTACCTTCCAGGAGTCATTTACCGATGTACCTGTTTCACACGCCTTTATGGGGTCTTATAGACACGCGATTACTGTAGGATTTGTCACAATGATGATCTTTGGTTTTGCATCGAGAATAATACCTATAAGTCAGGGTATTAAGCTCCATAGTTACTCATTGTTAACAGTCACTTTCATACTGATTAATATCGGCAGTGTTGTAAGAGTTGTTTTTCAACCGCTTGCTGTGCATACTGGATCGGTTCCTGCTTACATGGTAATGGGAATAAGCGGCTTTATAGAAAGTGTGGCTATTCTATTATTTGGAATTAATATCTGGAAAACTATGAGTGCTGGAAAGCGGCAAGGTTCTGAAGAAGAAGGCCATGACAAGATAACCACAGTTACTGCAAAAACCAACGTATATCATCTTATAAAGCAACATCCTAAAACAATAGACATTCTGGTAAACAAGGGTTTTACACAGCTTAAGAACCCGATTTTAAGAAACACAATGACCAGGGCTGTTAATCTGGCCCAGGCGACAAAAATGCATCATACCAACTTGGACCAATTATTGAAAGAGTTGAACGATTATCTCAAGTCCTGAGTACATTGTAATTCACTGAAGGCGTGTGGGAAAGTAACGCTGCTGTAACGTCATTAGTTGTGATTGTGCCAGAATGTTGCCTTTGATTGTGTTGATAACTTCATCATTACTAAAAATTGACCTGGCAGAATTCTTCGTAATCTATTAACTCTTTTATTGTCGGGCTATCTCCACACATCGGGCATGCGGGGTTACGCTGTATTTTTAGTTTTTTAAAGTCCATGCTTAGTGAATCATATAGAAGAAGTTTTCCATTTAGAAGTTCTCCCTTTCCGAGCTGAAGCTTAATAACCTCTGTTGCCTGTACGACTCCTATGATTCCGGCAATTATACCCAGCACTCCAGCCTCTTGACAGGACGGGACTAAATCAGGTGGAGGTGGTGTTTCATAAAGGCAACGATAGCACGGGCCCTTGCCGGGGAGAATTGTAGTTGCCTGGCCATCGAATCTGAAGATAGAACCATGTGACAACGGTTTGCCCAGCATAACACAGGCATCGTTTACAAGATATCTGGTTGGGAAATTATCCGATCCGTCCAGGATTACATCATAATCCTTGATAATATCAATTATATTTTCTGAATTAAGACGAACTTTATAAGGAACCACCTCAACATCAGGATTTAAAGCTTCAAGAGTCTCTTTTGCGGACTGGGCCTTAGAATGATCAACATCTTTTGTTGAATGCAGTATCTGCCTCTGCAAATTTGAAAAATCTACAACGTCATCATCAGAAATGCCAATTTTACCAATACCTGCCGCAGCAAGATAAAATGCGGCAGGTGAACCCAGCCCACCTGCCCCAACGAGAAACACCTTTGAATCTAATAATTTCTTTTGTCCCTTCCCCCCTACCTCAGGCAAAATTATGTGCCTTGAATACCTCTTTATCTGCTCTTCAGTAAATTCTGACATTTTCTATCCTTCTCTCTCAATAGTCTATCCGGTAATAAATCCTGAACATCCGATTTTCAATATGCGAATCAGGTAAAATCTCACTTGATAGTCAGTTTAACCATATGCCCTGGTGTATAAATAAAATACCTAAAAAATATCTTTGTCTATTTTGATACTGTGTTTTTCAAGAATAGTGCCAAGAGTTGCATCCAAATTACCTAAAGATATTTGATAATCTACTAACGCGTTTGTGGATTTACCTTCCGCGATAGCAAGGTTCTCTTGGGCACGTATCACTTCCAGTACAGTAGATCTTCCAACCTTGAATTTCTTTTCTTCCGCTTGAAGCCTTTCCTGTGATAACTCCTTTGCTTTCCTTGATGCCTTAATTCTTTCCTCATTCGTTTTGATCTGACGAACAGCTTTTCTTACTTCCACCACTATTTCCTGCTCTATTTTCCTGGTACTGTAAACTGATTGCTTCTGTTCTAATACGGCATTTGTATATTTGCTTCTCGCCTCACGGTTTCCTAAAGGAACTTCTACTGTAAGCCCGAAGAACTCATCCTGGAATTTCTCTGAAAAAGCAGAGTCAATAGCATTTCCAAAATCCCCGGCCATTCCACGATAGCGAATCCCAGCCTCAATATCCAGCCTGGGTAGTAACTGGTTTTTCTGTTGTCTTACTTTAATTGTAGCATTTTTAATATCTAATCCTCGTGCGGAATATTCCGGTCTGTTTGCAAGTGCAATATTAATAGAGTCGTCCAGTGATACTTTCTTAATCCCATCTGAAGCCATATCCAAAGGTATAATTGAAATATCTGAAAAGAGATCATCATGTTGTAAATTCATAATCAGCTTCAAGTCATCTTCTTTATCCTTAATATCGTTTTCGGCAACTACAACACCCTCTATCTGGCTTGCAACACCTTCCTCTGCCACCAATAGTTCAATGGGAGCTAAAGTACCAACTTCAACCTGTATCTTATTCTTTTTCAACAGGTCCTCAGCTCTTTCCAGAGACTTTCGCCTTACCCTCAGTGCTTCAACAGCCTTTACAAGCTCCCAATAAGCTTTTTGTGCAGTATTGATAACGTCGATAGCGGTCTCTTTAAGTTCTAAGATAGATTTTTTTTTATCATTTCTGGCGATATATATATTGCTTCTATTGTAGAAAATACCGGCATCCTTTAAAAGAGGTTGGCTGACTTTCGCCTCCAGTGTCGCAGTTGACATTGGGTTCAATGTCTGAAATGTAGCAGGATCAATAAAATTGCGCAATAAAAGATTGAAGTCTAAAGTGATCTTTGCACCGGTTTCAATTGATTTTTCAATTGTGGCATTTAAATCATTATTATCATTTAATCTCTGTATTACACCGGAAGTACCGGTTATCAATGTATTGGACCTTGGCTCTTCTCTGACATCTCTATTCCCTGTAATTGTTAATATTGGATCAAACACCGATTTTGCGACAGCAATGTCATTATCTTTGATTTTTGGATCTGTTTTAGCAATTCTGATATCATAGTTGTTGTTCAAAGCAAGGATCATTGAGTCCTTTAATGTCAGTTTAAGAAATTTTAAATCTTGCATGTTAATCTCTACATCAGATCCCATCTCTTCATCATAGTTATCTATTGCTTCTATTTTATCTGAAGGAGATACTTTCAGTATATCACTGAGCGCTTCAACATAGGTATTCTTTGCTTCCACGCTAAGCACCGGATATATAAGTATAGTGAGAAGAAAAAGAATCGTCAGTATTTTTTTTATTTTAATATACATTGTATATTTATCTGCCCGTAATGAGGGCCATTGCCTCTGCTCTAGTAGCCGGGTTTTTTCTGAAAATACCTCTTACTACAGACGTCTGGGCCTTACTACCGGCTTTTTTAACCCCTCTCATTGCCATGCATAGATGTTCTGCTTCAATGACAACCATTGCACCTTTTGGTCTGAGCGCTTTCATGATTGATTCCGCTATTGCCGTGGTAAGCCTCTCCTGTACCTGTAATTGTTTTGACTCTATTTCCACTACTCTAGCAAGTTTGCTTAAGCCGGTTACCCTTGGTCCATTCGGTATGTATGCGACATGAGCTTTTCCAATAAATGGCAACAAATGATGTTCACATACTGAAAAAAAGGAAATATCTTTCATTAAAACAATCTCATCATGATCTTCTGACTTTAAAACTTTTATCACTTTAGATGAGTCTGCACCGATCCCCGCGAAGATTTCTTCGCACATCTCAGCAACACGTTTTGGGGTGTCTTTCAAGCCTCCTCGTTCAGGATCTTCTCCAATCCCTTCAAGGAACAATTTGGTCGCCTTAATTATCTTTTTTTTGTCCATTTCAATTACTATTCAATAAAATTATTAAAATTTCACTATAATAACACTGTTTTTTCTTGTCAAGAATCAAATTAAACCATACTCTTTCAGTGCATTGTTTAGTTGTTTCTCATGTTCGTTGCTTATATTACAAAGGGGCAATCTCATTTCGCCATTAAGTCTACCCAGTAATTTCATTGCTGTTTTAACAGGAATCGGGTTTGTCTCTATAAACATCGCTTTGCATAAAGGAAAAAGGTTCTTATGCAATCTTTGAGAAACTTCTAACTCTCCATTGAGAAAGCTAGAGACCAATTCCGATACCTGTCGAGGAAGAATATTCGCTATAACAGACACAACACCTTTTCCCCCTATGGACATCAGAGGCAGGGTCAATGAATCATCTCCTGATAAAACCGTTATATCGCATAGATTTAAAATCTGACTTGCCTGATCAATGTCACCTGTCGCCTCCTTAATGGCAACAATATTTTTTTTGAACTCAAATAGTCTGGCCACTGTTTCCGGAGAGATTGAGACACCAGTCCTTGACGGTACGTTATAAATAATAATCGGTATATCCACCTCTTCCAGAATAGCCTTATAATGATCATAAAGTCCCTGTTGTGTTGGTTTATTATAATATGGGGTTATTAATAATGATCCATCAGCGCCTTTCTCTTTTGCGTGTCTGGTCAAGTTAATAGCTTCTCTGGTGTTATTAGAACCTGTGCCTGCTATAATGGGTATACGTCCATTTGCCACCTCTATCACCTTGCCTATAACTTCTCCATGCTCTTCGTGTGTCAGTGTTGGAGATTCTCCTGTAGTTCCACAGGGTATTATGGCATTTGTACCATTTTCGATATGGTAGTCCACCAGTTCTCCAAGCTTATTATAATCCACTACTCCACCTGCAAAAGGTGTAACCATGGCAACTATCGATCCGGTAAACATAAATTTAAGTCCCTCCTTTTCTACTTAACTATTTTTTTTTAAAATATTTCATATACTGGATGTTACTCAGAGGTTTTGCTTTATCATAAAATGTTTGTATATAAGCTCTTTCATTTCTCGAACAGCAGTTTCAATTCCAACAAAAATTGCCCTTGAAACTATACTATGACCAATATGCAGCTCTTCTATATCCAGATGTTCAACAATTGGACCAGTGTTTTTGTATGTCAATCCATGTCCTGCATTTACCCTCAACCCCTCTCCCTTTGCGATCTTTACCGATTTGCTTAATGTTTGCAGCAATTCAGTACGCTCTTCTTCTCTCTGTGCATTGGCATATCTTCCTGTATGAAGTTCGATTGATTGTGCACCAACTTCTCTTGATGCAGTAATTTGTTCTTTATCTGGATCTATAAAAAGACTGACATATATATCATTGTCTTTAAATTTCTTCACTATATCAGTAAGCATTTGTTTCTGTGACGCAACAGACAAACCTCCTTCTGTGGTGATCTCTTGTCTCTTTTCTGGCACCAGGGTAATTTGCCCTGGTTTTATTTTAAGCGCAATATCAACAATTTCCCGGGAGGTTGCCATCTCCAGGTTTAGTTTGGTAAATACTGTATCATGCATTAACTCAAGATCTCTTTCCTGTATATGCCTTCTATCCTCTCTGAGATGTATTGTTATAACATCAGCACCACCAAGATCCGCAAGCCCGGCTGCAGTTACCGGATCAGGTTCAAAGGTCATCCTCGCCTGTCGTATTGTAGCAACATGGTCAACATTAACGCCTAATTTAATCATAATTTCATTCCTTTTCATTTACCGCCTCAAAAATATCTACATGAGACTCGGGTTCATGTCCTTCTATTTTTAGTCCTTCAGGTATCTTGCAAATAACAGGTTGGTTGTAAGGCCCCGGAGGACTTAATGAACTGACATCAATATATGCCATAATATCTTCCGGGTTCAGCATGTCCAGTATTAATTTTGAACCCTTCAGGGACAGGCTAATATATTCCTCTTTTAGTTTAACTTTATATTTGTAGTCTATCGGGTGAAAAACGTTTACTTTGACATTATCAAATACTTTAACACCCATTTGTTCCGTTATATGAAACCATACATTAATTTTCTCATCACATACAACAGGTATAGAAACAAATTTTTCATTTTTTACTATCGAGATATTATTTTCTATATCGACTACCCAGGGAAATGTTCTGTTCTGTTCGCTTGTTATTCCGCGCACATTTATCACTCTTGTATTAATAGAATCAGCTTCTTTGAGAATATTGACAGGTCCCGTTACAAGAACTTCTCTAGGGTAGAAAAACTCACTGTTTATTTCGTAACCGAGCGCAGGTGTTCCATTTTTCTGTATGTGTACCTTTATGTACTTACTTTCCAGTCTACCTAAAGTTATTTCGATTTCATTGGGTACCAGCGAGTTTATTCTAATCTCTTTTGGGAAATTAAAGTTTCTTCTTGTTAAGTGAATAGTTCTTTTAAAATTATCCTCTTCTACATTATTTATGTCTGGTATGTCATATCTGGCTTTAATTTTATTGTCTTTTATCATATCAGATACTCTATCAATTACATTTTGTGGACCACTCAACCCAACAGTTACCATTTCGCTACTGGTATCCATTATTGTCAGGCCTGAAGGTGCGTTGATTGTTAACAGAAGATCTTCTTTGATGTCGCCGGTATGTTTACTTATAGCATAAAACCAGAGAGCTACAGCCATTATCAACGCCATTCCCTTTGCTCTCAAATTTCGAAAAAAAAGGTTTTTTATCAAGCTTATTAACTCCGTTCTTCTTCTACTATACTGGTTGACATTTCTTCTAGTATTTTTCTTAATTTATCCGGTGTGACATCTTCAGTAAGCCTTCCGCCAACAGCGACAGATACCAGCCCGGTTTCTTCAGAAATAATTATTGATATCGCATCAGTCTCTTCTGTAATGCCAATACCGGCCCTGTGACGTGTACCGCAGGTTTTTGGTATGTTTTCGTTTTCTGTTAGCGGAAATAAACAGCCTGCGGCAGCAATCTTTGCTTCCTGTATAATCACCGCTCCATCATGAAGTGGAGTACCGGGCCAGAAAATTGTGCTGATAAGATCACTTGAAATGTTAGAATTTGTCTTTATTCCACCTTCAATATAATTGACCAGTCCGTCTTCACGTTCAATAGTTATCAATCCTCCTATCTTATTTTCAGACAAGGCAGTCACTGCCTTTACAATCTCTTTAGCAACCTGTATATCAGACTTAACAAACATTCTGAAAAAAGGTCTATGCCCTAATTTAATAAGCGCCCGTCTGAATTCCAATTGGAAAAGAATGATGACTGGAATAATCAATACCGGCAAAAACTCTGTGATAAGCCAGTTAACGGTATAAAGTTCGAGCTTTTTAATAAAAAACAGTATTACTATAGCAACTATTACTAATGTAAATGCTAAACCACGAAGTATACCGGCTCCGCGAGTTCCCTGCATGATTCTTAATATTGTATAGAGAATAATAAATATTATAAATATTTCACCACATGATTTTATTAACATCCATCCATTGCACCAGTATGGATGAATAATGCTATGAAAATTTTCAAAAAATCCTAAGAAACTGTCCATCAACTTTTTCCCTTTTTTTAGTCTGAATGTACGACAAAATTGAGTTTTATATTGTCTCTTTCATGTTAACCACATAGTTAGTAAACTCAAATTAAAAAGCCATTCGGTCATTACTCCTTCATATTGGGATGTTGGAGAGTAAAGCCTGTCTGAAGAGAACCGGATTCATCCCTCTATGGCTTTATACATTTTTATAACTTGAACAGCCTCTTTGACGTTATGTACCCTGACTATATTTGCACCCTTTGATACAGCAATGACCAGAGTTACTAATGTACCAATAAGGCGAGTATTGTTTATTGTCACATCGTTGTCCTCTAAGGGCATAAGGACTTTGTTGATAAAGGATTTGTGAGAAGTACCTATCATAACAGGCAGGTTCAGGCATTTAAATTTATTAAAATGCTTGAGGATTTCAGTATTGTGTTCAACTCTCTTGCCAAAACCTATCCCGGGATCAATTATTATTTTATCACGCGCTATTCCAGATTTAACGGAATATTCAATTTTTTTTTCAAGAAATAAGGTAATTTCAGTAATTAGTTGATCATAAACAGGATTTTCAGGAAAATCATGTGGGCTGCCCTTAATGTGCATTATAATTATGGGTGTGTTATTTACGGCTGCAACTCTTCCCATTTCTTTATCAGCCTGTAATCCGCTAATATCATTTATGATCTGAGCGCCAGCCTTAATTGCTTTGTCAGCAACTTCAGCCTTATATGTATCAACGGAAATCGGAATGCGTGTCTCTTTGCTTAGCTCCTTAATTATAGGAATAACACGCCTTAGTTCCTCATCAGCAGAGACATAATTTGAATTCGGTCTGGTAGATTCACCTCCAATATCTATTATATCAACACCATCAGCGATCATTTTTCTCGCTCGCTTCAGTGCATTCTCTATATTATAGTATTTGCCACCATCGTAGAAAGAGTCTGGAGTTATATTCAAGATACCCATCACATGTGTTCGTTTGCTTAAATCAAGGTATCCTCTGTCGTATCTAATAATCAAAAAAAATTACCACTTTTCCTCTAGTTGATTAACTATTGTTTCTGCCAGGCCAGCCAGACTTTCCATAGAAGCTGAGTTTATATTTTCTCCTCGATTTACGACAAACTCCGCTGATGTACTCAAGCTATTCTCTTCTACCAGTGTTCTTCCCGTTCTTCTGTCAACAAGTAAAATGTCAACGAATATTGTAACCCGACTCTCTACTATATTATCCGCTACATTTGACGAGAGCATTCCTTCGGTTACTTTTATTATCTTGCCGGTCAAGATGGTGTCCGCACTATCTTTCCGAACAATTCTTAATTTTGTTTTAGACATGATCTCCTTTTTTACTGCAGTTGTGAGATCAAATTCCAGTCCCCTTCTGAAAGTATTATTTTCAAAAATAGGTATATAAATAGTGTTGATCTTTCGGCTGATCAATGATTTAGTTGTATATCCACACCCTGATATCAACACAAAAAGGACCATTATGCATGTTAATTGTCTGAATGAAACTCTCTTACAAAGGTTTGTCTGGCAAATCCATTGCTTTATTTTGGTTGTTTTCATAATATTTGTCTCGTTATCTTATTGCTCCTACATTCTTAAGCATTTTAATTTTCTCTTCTGCCAAGGCTGCCCATTCGCTTTCAGGATAATTTTTTATTACTGATTTAAAATAGATTAACCCTGCTGCCGGCCTCTTCTGACGTAAATAAAATGTACCAGTTTCATATTCTCTTTCAGCAAGTTTAGTATCTATCTCTTTAATAATTTCATGTGTATCGTTAACCAGAGCACCTTGAGGGTTGTTTGCCAGATATACTTCAAATCCATTACGCGACTTAGTAAGCAAATCATAATTTCTCTCCTGTGCACGTATATTACTTAATTTGCAATATGGGATCCTGAACTGAGCATAAGGGACCCATTCACTATCAGGATAATTTTCCATAACACTCAGAAAACTGTCTTCTGCTTGATCAAATTCTCGTAACTGGTAATAACACTCTCCAATTTTTACTTGAGAGTCTGCTGCAATAAATCCAAGTGGATTGCGTTCAATTATTCTTTCAAATACCTTAATTGCTCCATATTCATCACGTTCCATTTGAGCAACACCAACGTTAAACTCTCTGTCTAATATTTCCTGCAATCTTCGAGTTGCAGGGTCTTTTTCAATTAATCTCTCATATGCTCTGAATGAACTCTTATAATCACCTGCCAGGAAATATGACTTACCTATGTTTAGTTGCGATTCAACCGCCAGTTCTGTGTCAGGATTTTCCTTAATTACACTCTTGAAAACTCCTATCGCACTTATGTATTCTCTCTTAATCATTAACGCAATGGCATATTTATATTGTTGATCATTTGTTTCTCTTGTCAGTTTATCAGGATCGACCCAACTTGTCTCACCACTCCATACCCATTCTGCGGATGACGATTTTGTACCAGTAAACAGGAAACCCGCAAGAATGAAAAGTACAATCAATTGTTTTTTCATATATATCTCCACATCTTAAGCTTTTTATTTAGTATAAATGATAAATAATTTATCGTAGCTATCGTACCACCTGATACTTTTACTTTTTCTCTAACTTTTCGGCCACAACCGGCGCAGATCAACCCTCCCTAAAATGCACTGAAAAACAAAATACTCTTTGAATTCACTTTTGTCTTACAGTTGACACAACAATTCAGTTCCGGTAGATATCCCAGCAAAGCAAGCATCTGTTTTACTGAAATCCATCTTCTACTTCTGGCACATTATAACCCAAGGTCTTAAGAATAGCTGATTCCTTATCATGCATGATCTTAAAATCATCTCTTTTTTCATCACGGTATCCCATTAAGTGTAATAAACCATGCACTACATACAAGATTATCTCACCTTCTACGTCTATACCTGCGGTATCAACTGCAGTCTCCACTGAAACAACTATTTCACCATTCAACTCACTTTTATGGTCGTCTAATGGAAAGGCTATAACGTCTGTCACCTCATTAGAGTCAAAATACCTTTTGTTGAGTTTCTTAATCTCGCTGTTATCTACAAAAGCAATACTTAGCTTTGCACCCTTGCCTTTCTTTCCTAACACTTCTTTTGCTACTCGCTTGACGATACTGTTCTTTATTTTATAATGATTTTGTAAATCTACTATTTCTACAATCACTTTGTTTTTTGTTATGTATATTCAGTTTTAATTTGAGACAGTTGCAAAAACCTAGTTATCATAAGCTTCAACAATGTCCCGAACGAGCCTGTGACGTACTACATCCTTACGTGTCAAGTAGACAAAGTCAACCCCTGAAACGGCTTTCAACCTTTCCTGAACATCTATCAATCCTGATTTTTCCCCTGAAGACAAATCTACTTGAGTAATATCTCCCGTAACCACAACTTTAGTCCTTATTCCAAACCGAGTCAAAAAAGTCTTCATTTGCTTAACGGTGCAATTCTGGGCCTCATCAAGTATAATGAAGGAGTCGTTAAGTGTTCTGCCTCTCATAAATGCCAAAGGCAGTATTTCAATTAAATCATTTTCCAGGTACTTTTTTACCTGTCCGACATCAATCATGTCCGCCAGGGCATCATACAATGGCCGTAAATACGGATTTACCTTTGCCTGAATGTCTCCTGGTAGAAACCCCAGACGTTCTCCCGCCTCTACTGCAGGACGCGCGAGGACGATTTTTTTCAGATAACCGCTTTTCATGGTTGAAAGCGCGAGTGAAACGGCCAGATATGTTTTTCCCGTCCCCGCAGGGCCTATACAAAAAACCAGATCATTATTTCTTATCGCTTTAATATACCTGGCCTGCCCCTCGGTTTTTGGTCTAATTGTCTGTCCTTTTGTAAAAACCTCGATTGATTGGTCGGTTAGTATAGCGTCGTTTTCCCTGTCTATATCAGCCATGGCAATATCTATAACATCTTCATCTAATCTTCCGGATGTTCTTATAATATGCAATAACCTGTTAATAACAACAGTCAGCTTTTTAACACGGTCAGTCTCACCCTCATATTTCAGGAACCCATCTCTGGCAACGATCTTAACACCAAAGACATTTCTCATGATTTTCAGGTTCTTATCATGGTTGCCAAATAAAATAGATGCTTCGCTGTCATTTTCCAGATGTATCTGATTCTTTATAATTGTGCGATCTATTGATACCTCACTCATACTATAATCTGAAGGTTCCAAGTTAAATGTTAATACTTAGTTAATATCAAGAAAAAATATGCTACCGGTATGCTTATAAGTAATGAATCCAGTATATCAAGCAAGCCGCCAAAGGCTGGAATAGTGCTGCTTGAGTCTTTGACAGTCATATCTCTTTTAATAATCGATTCTATTAAATCTCCAATTATACCTGAAGTCCCCACCAATAGCCCAAAAGGTACTATCAGGCAGAAAGGCATCACTCTCATTCCGGGTATAATATTGAGTCCAATAGCAATCATCACGCTGCTAAACAGGGCAAAAGACGCACCCTCAATTGTTTTATTCGGACTGAACGATGAAAACTTGTGACGCCCGAACTTCCTGCCAAAAAGATATCCTCCAATATCACCTCCTTTGGTCAGCAACAATACAATAAGTATAATACTTAATCCATTGGGCATATGTCGAATCGGCATAATAAAGGAGAGAAACAAGCAAATATATATAATTCCAAAGAGAGTGACAGAAACGTTTTTTATCGTATCACCAACGCCTCTCTTAAGGGCCTGCACAAAAAACAACCAGAAAACTATAGGAAATAGTATACAGGCATATATTGGTTTCAGCCCCTCCACGTAAGCGGACAACCAGAGTGTTAAAAAGACTACAACTCCTCCAATGATACCTGAGGCCTTGAAAGGTGCAAAGCCATTTTTTTCCACAATAGTATAAAACTCAAATAAGCATATCCCTCCGGCAAGAAGGCCCAGAATACCAATGCCTATGTCAGAGTCAAAGGCAAAATCGATATAAATTATACCGCAAAATGCGAGCAGCATTGCGGTGCCAAGTATAATCCTTGTCTTGAGTACACTCATTCTATCAATCCGCCAAATCGTCTTTCCCTTTTCGCATAATCCTTTAATGCCTCTTCCAGGTCTTTTTTTCTGAATTCTGGCCAGTAGACCGATGTGAACCAGAGTTCAGCATAGGATACTTCCCACAGAAGAAAATTACTTACACGCATTTCTCCACCTGTTCTGATAAGTAAATCCGGGTCTGACATTCCTGACGTATACAGGTACTTCTTAAAAACATCATCATCAATGTCTTTTGACTTAAGTGTTCCTTTTTTAACATCTGCTGCCAGTTTCTTTGTTGCATCTATTATCTCAGTTCTTCCTCCATAATTCAACGCAAGGCACAATATCATTCCTCTATTATTTCTGCTCTCCTTCATACTGATAGAGAGCTCTTTTTTTACGTCATCAGGAAGTGCTTCTGTCCGTCCAATTGTTTTGAGTATGATGTCGTTATCTTCTATAGTCTTTCTTTCCGCTATCAAAAATTTTTTCAACATTCTCATCAGAAAGTTTACTTCAGTTTTCGAGCGTTTCCAATTCTCATTTGAGAATGCGTAGAGTGTTAATTGACCTATGTGCTTCTTCGCACACTCCGTTGTTATTTCCCTGACAGAATTAACGCCTTCTTCGTGTCCCTTGACTCTCATAAAACCTCTCCGCCTTGCCCAACGCCCGTTTCCATCCATTATGATAGCAATGTGATTTGGTAATTTGTTTTTCTTCGCCATTATTCACAAACTGATGATCTGAGAACGTTCTGGACCGACAGAGACCATTTTCACTTTCACCCCAACGATTTCCTCTAATGTTTTAATGTAATCTACGGCTTTTTCTGGCAGGTTTTTCTCGCTTCTAATGCCTGATGTATCTTCACACCAACCGGAAACTTCTTCATAAATCAGCTCACAATTATTTAATATATTTATATCTGCCGGAAAAGTATTATATAATGTTCCATTGTTCTTATATCCCGTACAAATTTTGATAGTTTCCTGATCATCAAGAACATCCAGCTTCGTTACAATAAGCGAGTCTACACCACTGATCCTTACAGAATGCTGTATTGCAACCGCATCAAACCACCCACAACGCCTTGGCCTTCCTGTCGTTGATCCAAATTCACCACCTTTTTTGCGGATATGTTCTCCCTGTTCTCCCTCAATTTCTGTGGGGAAGGGGCCGCTGCCAACTCTGGTAGTATACGCCTTGGTTATTCCAATGATATTGTGTACCTGCTTTGGAGAAACACCAATACCGGAAGAGACTCCACCTGCTGCCGCGTTAGACGAAGTAGTAAAAGGATATGTACCGAAATCTACGTCTAGTAATGCACCCTGCGCTCCTTCAAAGAGGATTTTACTGTTATCATTGATGGCCCTGGCCATTAAGTCTACAGTGTCGCATACAAACGGAGCCATTTTTTCTGCATACGCGCAATACTCTTCATAAATATCTTCCCATGAAACAGGCTCATCATTATATAAATTAACGAATATCCTGTTTTTCTCCTCTACATTTTTTTTGAGTTTTTCTTTAAATTGCTCTTTATGTAATAATTCAGCAACCCGAATACCTTCACGTGATATCTTATCGGTATAACACGGTCCGATGCCGCGTCCGGTTGTACCGATCATCGAATTACCTTTTTGCTTTTCCTGGAGTAAATCCAACTTCTTATGATAGGGAAAAACAACATGCGCACGGTCACTTATAAACAAATTTCCATCAACATTGATGTTTTTCTCTGCTAAACCCTCAATTTCATTAAGAAACAGGTTTGGGTCTAAAACAATTCCGTTCCCAATCACACATTTTTTGTTCTTGTGCAGGATTCCTGATGGTATCAGATGGAAAATAAACTTTTCATCACCAATTAGAAGGGTATGTCCCGCATTTCCACCGCCCTGATATCTGACGATAATATCGAAATCCTTTGCTAAAATATCTATTATTTTACCTTTCCCTTCATCTCCCCACTGCAATCCAATAACACAGGTATTTGCCATAAAACAACTCACTTCCCAAGCTATAAAATGTATATTCAGTAATAATCAAACAATTGGCATAAAACACAGAAGCCATTGATAAATATGAAGTTGCAATTATAGGTTATTACCATTAAAAGTCAACAAGAATAAGAATACAGTAATATTTCTATATGTTATTTGATGTGAATATTTGCATATTATAGAATATCAAATCATCAATTGTGTGAATACTCATTAGTAATATGAATTAATGCAAAAGAAATATTGCATGCGCCTGGTGGGAAAAAAGATGTATGCTCTTATGGATAATTTCAGCATTTCTTAATTATTCAACCTTTAATATAATCTAATACATCATCTATATGATTGGATAGTTTTGATAAATCGAAAGGTTTATTAATAAATAAGTCAATCATAGTCGCTTCCATCGGATTTAACTCTTCTCCCCTGCCGGTGATTATTTCTGTTTTCGATCTCTTCTCTCACTCGATAACAGTATTTACTACATTAAAACCCGGGGTTCTTTGATTTTGTTTATTGTAGTTTTATTACAAAAATAAAAGAAGAGAGAAGTGACAATATATATTCTTTTCTAAGGTAAGCAAGAAATAACCGATGTCACTATGTATTCCATTCCCATGATCCAACCTCGGTAAGGAATGTTTTATCAGTCAGATCATACCTGAGCGGGGTAACTGAGATGTAGCCTTCTTTAAGTGCATGCATATCAGTACCAATAACATCTTCCTTTGGCCAGCCGGTGCCGGCCAACCAGTAGTACGCAATGCCACGTGGATCAGTTCGTTTCTCATAGTGTTCTTCAAAATCTCCGGAGAATTGATTCGTAATTTTTACACCTTTAATCTTTTCCTTTGATATATTAGGAATATTTATATTGAGCAGCGTGCCTCTTGGTAATTCCTTTTTGATGATAAGATCGATAATATTTTTTGTAGTCTCAGCGGCGCCCTTCACATCAGGTGTTGATTCTGAAATCTCCAGAGAGACCGCAACAGATGGAATACCGAGAAGTGCCCCTTCAATAGCTGCGGCAACTGTCCCGGAATATAATACGTTGATCCCGACATTAGCTCCGATATTTATCCCGGAAACCAGTAATTGCGATTTCTCTTTTAATATTTCTCTCACTGCAAGCTTGACACAATCTGCCGGAGAGCCATCAATGCCATAACCGACAAAGTCACCATTGGTATAAACCTCTCTCACTCTCAGTGGATGACTGAATGTGATTGAATGCCCTACACCGCTTTTCTGGACATCCGGTGCAACAACATTAACAGAGCCGAAAGGTGCCAGGGCTTCCTTTAGTTCCAGGATACCAGGTGAGTATATACCATCATCATTTGTTAAAATAATCTTCATAAATTATTCAAAACTATCAAACCGTTAATTACCTGATCCACTTTCCTCAATTATTTCCGCTTTTGTACGTTCAAACTCTTCATCACTAATCAATCCATCATGTTTTAATCTCTGCAGAACCATCAATTTCTCGTCAAGTACAATCTTGTCTATTATCGCCTTCTCTTCCGCCTTGACTTTCATTCGCGCGTCCCTGATTTTCTTTCTTCCTTCATCTGTCAATACCAGTATTTTCTGCTCTTCAGGGATCACACCACCCTCTTCTTGCTCTCCGGATTCTATATTTTCTTCATCCGTGCCCCATAAGCCGAACCATTTCTTCTCTTCACCTTTTTCTATTCTTAATTCCTTAACAGACTTTTTCATTGCCTTGTCATATATTGTCTTTTTCTTTTTTACATAATTTATTGATTTTTCGAGCACTTTAATATCTTTGCCGTCAAAAGGAGGAGAAAACATTGAGACAGTAACATTAGTCTCTTTTCCTGTATTAAAATATTTATGTATAGTTTTTCGAGGAATCATTATCATCATGCCTTCTTTTACAATATGACGTGTACCATTTAGTACAACAACACCACTTCCACTCTTAATATACAGGATTTCATCATGGGACTTATGAGAATGGGCGCTCATCTCAGCCTCCGGTCTTATCTGAAATAGATATACACTGGTACTTTTGTCTTTACCCAACGGAATAACTTTAACATTTTCCTCTGCAGCCAGGCTTTTTTTATCCAAAATCTCATCAATATACTTAATTTCAGGTAAAAATACCTCCGGAAAGGAAGTTGGATTTCTTAAGGATTCTACAAATTCGCTTGATTTTTTTGTTGCAATACATCCACTACCTGCGAGAACAGACGTAGAGAAAACAAATAACAGCAAATATTTTACCAGAGATTTTTTTGTCATAATTACTTTGTAAGGCCCCTTTCCTACAACCTTTATCTGATTTGAATTTCTGATTCTAACAGCAATATAAAAGAGGGTCAATATAAAATAATCATTGGGCACTTGCCATAAATTAAAAAATTTATTAAAATTCTATCTTACTAACTACAAAGTTTGATAGCACCTTCAATGTGTGTATGTCGAAATAACTGAATAGCTAAGAAGGATCCTTTGCCTTATAAATAATATAAATAATTTGGAATAAACCTGAAATATTTGAGAAGAGAAGGAGTATTTATTATGAGAGTAGTTGACAGGAAAAGAGTTTTGCCCGAAGTGACAATTGGACTGGACAAGGAAGAGACAAAAACTCTTTCAACTATCCTGAGTAAAAGTGAATCAGAAAAAAAATTTTGTGATGATCTTTTGTCTAAAATTAATGTGGTTCTTCAAGATGATGATTTTAAAGATACAAATAATTAATCATTTTCTTATTTAATTAAATCTTTTATTCATATCTTTATAAATGGGTTTAAGTAAAGTGATTGGTTTTTTAATCCAAAACTTGACTGGTAGTTGTCGTACAATTTTTTTGTACAATTGGAAATAGTGTCAAGGTCGAGGCCAAATTTAATTAACTGACTTCTACAGTAATTAACAGGGTGCCGATCATTTTAAAGATAGTAGATCTCTCTCAGATTTTGATTCCACAAGTAAGTCTTTGCTATAGACGGATTCATAGCGGGCGATAAGTGCATTAGCGTACTCCACGTGGGACCACATAAGCGGTACAGCGAAATGAATGACATTTTTCTTGCCATCAGCAATATCATTTCTGATCTTGTCATAACTTTTTTTCATAAAAAAAAGCTCCTCTACAATGAAATCATAGGACAAGTCGGGTATCAATATATCAGGGTGAAATTCTTTCTTAGCATCAAGTCCTACTTCCCACTCAAGACGGACAAACTCTTCAAATCTTCTTTTCGTACTTAAATGTTCAGGAATATACCCTTCATCAGTGCTATACTTATCAATTTGATCAAGAATGGCATCTCCCCTATCTATCTTTCCATTTTTATAGTAATACTGTGCCAACATCGCGGTGTATTGAATCCATGGTCCGTTTCCAGCGTGAATATGGGTTTCTATATCTTCTGTAAAGGGAAGATACCTTTGTAACATACCAAGTTCAGGATCCCACAGATTGTCAACCATGAAGTTGATAGAGTTGGTGATAATATCAGGGTTCTCATCCAATACACATGTATCACATAGATCTTCTTTACACTGAAAATAAACAGGGCTCATCATTGTTACATCCGGTCTCAAGTCGAAAGTACCATCCTTCGTTATACGCCTGACAAATCTGTCATTAAGAATAAAGCGTCTATGTACGGATTGACAAAAACGACATTTGAATGAGAGCTCTTCAGCAAAGTAATCTTTTAAATCAAATTTTCCCGTAAGTTGAGAGATGAGATTAAAGAAGAGTATATACGCATGATTTACCCATATGCTGTATCCTTTTTCAATGGCTGATTCGTGTATGCTGGTTGTCGAGAAAAAAAGAAATATTTCCTCACGATAAAAATGCTTAATGGCAAATTGTATCGCCTTTTTAATTTTTTTAATATAGCCATCTAACTCAACAGGCTCTTCCTGTCGATGGTAACAAGCCAATAAGTAATTTGCCAGGATGATACTGCCGAAAGCGGTATTGTCTTCCTGAATGTAAATAGCTTTTTTCTGCCCATTCAACCCATAACGTTGAACCCATTCTCCACTTTCATCCTGTACAGAAGAAATAAACTGTGCCAATCCCTTCAGAAGGTTAAAAGCGACTCCATCAGGGTCAAGGTCTTTTTCTACCATTCGCCTGAACAAAACAGAAGCACAGGCACTATCTCTAGGGTATACATATGGATAACGTGATTCCAGTATAGTTGCCAGAAGAACAGTGCCTCGTTCGGTTGATATTGAACATTTAGTAATAATTTCTAAATGTTTTGATAGTTTTTTACAGAGACTATTTTTGTCCATAACATCAATAAAATTTAGTTAGAAGTATTACTTCTGTTTTTGAGTTATAAGTGATTCATAACACCAGGTGCATAGAATGCGTGGAAGTGGTTTGGGCAAGGTCACCTCCTCTTCTCCCAAACCCCATTTGTAAGTCTCTTTTACCGGTATCTGTTCACGGATCTGATGTTCTTCGCAAACCGCTATTCCACAGACAATACATATTGCTATCGGATCTGTCTCTTTTCCTGCTTTCTTACAAATATAGCATTTCACTACATTACCTCCTCTTTCAATTATTATATGTAGACATGTTTATCTTATAAGCTATACGGGGATTTCTCATCTTCAATTTTTGTCGAATTACAAAAATCTCTGTATTAAGTTTTGTTAAATTGTCTACACGATGCATTAGTTAATGTTTTAGAGAACGAAACACAGTTCAGGTCGTTTTTGATACAAATAGTTTAAAAAAATCTAAGCCTTTTGATGTTGTACTTTTTTTCTTATTAAATAACATAACCCTGATTTGCCGTAACCAATCAACCGGATACGCGCGGTGCAAAAAGTAATTTTCTTTATTGACATAAATGTTAAAGCCAGACCTACCGAAAGACCAATAAACTTTATCATTAAAATTAACAAAATAAAACAAATTATAGGGGAAGTTACCCACTCAGAGAATTGTATTGTTATCGGATCAAAAACATGTAAATGTTTGATAAGCAATATTGTCATAACTATAAGCGTTACGAGCGCCAACGCAAGCTTTGCAATAGACACCTTCATCATAATGTCAGAAAATTTTTCGCCTGATCCCTCCATGCTTCCACTTAGCATGCTTACAAGACTATCTTTTTTAGCCCTGATTGCTGAAAATACTTTAGCATTATATCTTGAATTGTTTCTATTAAATTTGTACCAGAAAGTGGTTATTTTTGCATCACTCATTTTTTGCTCCAAATTAATAAACAATGTAAAACTTTAAAATGTTTAATTTAATAATATACTCATCTCAATGCGTTTAAATATTCTAAGTTCTCACTCATCCTGGTCTAATACAGAAAGTCTTCAGGCTATTCTATAAAACTCAAACCATAAGTTATGAGTTACATGATCGTATTAAACTTATTAATAATGTATGATAAAAGTTGGTTTTAATAAACCTTTTTTTTATGATCTGTCAATGTAGAAATATCTCAAATACATTAACGCTCCCAGATCATATATAAACTGTAAGTGAACAAGGCAACGCTGCCAATACTAAAAAATAATTTAGCCTTTTTGTGTCAGTTTAATCAATTCTTTTAAGGAAGCCTTCGCTCTTCCTGAATCAATTGATTCAGCAGCTACCCGTACTCCGTTCTTCAGATTTCTCGCACCCCCTCCGGCAACAATTGCGGCTGATGCATTTAACAGTACAATATCACGTTTTGGTCCTGTTTCGCCTTCCAACACAGCAATTATCGCCTTAGCGCTCTGCTTTGGAGAATCTACATAAAAATCATTCATTTGGGCCTTTGCGATTCCAAAGCTATCATGCGTGATAAAATAACTGTTAATCTCTCCGTTTTTTAATTCACACACTTTTGTTTTGTCTGTTGTAGTGATTTCGTCCATACCATCATAGCCATATACGACAAACGCATGTTCCGTATTAAGTTTTTTCAACACCTTGGCTACCAGATCTGTCAACCTTGCATCATATACACCTATGACCTGCCTTGTCGCCCTTGCAGGGTTAGTTAATGGCCCCAGGATATTAAATATAGTTTTAATTCCAATTTCACGTCTCGGACCAACGGCATGTTTCATAGAACTATGTAAAAGCGGTGCCATGAGAAAACCGATATTCGCCCTCTGTATGCACTCTTCGACTACTTTTGTATCGGCATCTATGTTTACACCCAAAAACCTAAGCACATCAGCGCTTCCACATTGGCTTGAAGATGCTTTATTACCATGCTTTGCAACTTTCAGTCCAGCTCCTGCAACAACAAACGCGGCCCCCGTCGATATATTAAACGTACATTTAGCATCTCCTCCTGTACCACAGGTGTCAACCACTAAACTATTGCCAACATCTATATGTGTTGCCTTTTCTCTCATAACGCTTACGCAACCCGCAATTTCATCTACCGTCTCTCCCTTTATTCTTAAAGCAGTGATAAAGGAGGCAATCTGCGATCCTGTCGCATTACCTTCCATAATCTCTTTCATTACCGCCATACTCTCTTCAAAGGTAAGACCTTCACCTTCTACTACTTTATTGATCATATTTTTAATCATAGTTCAGATTATTACAGAAATATTCAAATATGTCAAGAATCAGGAGCTAATAGAGCTTGACTATGTTGATAAATTGATATAGTGAATATGATCTAACAGTGAGAAAAACAGGGATGTTTAAATATCAACTTTGTTACTCCGACACACGTATCTCCTCACATATTGAATCTGTTATACTGGCAAGAAAAAATAGAGTCGTCAATCGAAGACTCATATCGTTGGGGATAGAACAGTTATTTGAATCCAATGGAACTTCCTGGGTGGATAGCATATTATGAGAAGCACAGCAAATGGAGCCTGAGAAACACATTACTGCTGATAGATTCGAAACTGGTGAAATGGCTGGGTAAGAAGCACAAGGCTGGTAACCGAAAAACAGTGGCAAAACTCCAACGATAAAACAAATAAACCAGGAGTTGTTTTATCGTTGGAAAATTGAGTACAGTTGAAGCATAACAAGAGCCATATGACGGGGTACTGTCTCTTCCGGTTCTGTGAGCGGCCTACTTCTCCTTGCCTACTCAGCGTGAGTCTAAAGTGAAAATGTGTATTCTGTGAATCAGTTTTACTTCACTTCTTCAGTTTTCTTAATAACAGGTCTTTTATTTTTTTCTGCTTCTGCCTTAGCCCTGTCCAGCAGTTTATTTCTTCTCTTTTGATCCTCAATCATCATCTGCTCATCCAATTCACCGGTAAGTTTGTCCGGGTCGATTGAAAGATCTTCATTTACACTCTCCATAGGAGTCACCTGAAATGTTGTTGTATATCTCTGTGACTCGCAACCTGATGAAATTAATGCTGTTACACATGAAATGGCAACTATATAAATTATATATTTAAATTTTGTCACGACTCCCCTCCCTCTTATGAATTATTACCAATAACACTTTTAACTTTTTCCATATCCGGGTTGTGAATTACTCCCATTTCTGTAATAATTGCTTTTATATTTGATGCGGGTGTGACGTCAAATGCGGGGTTAAACACCTTAATGTCATCAGGAGCAATTTTATTGCCGGAAATTGTTGTAACTTCGTCCGGACCTCTCTCCTCAATAGGTATTTCCTCACCGGAAGCTATAGTCATGTCAAATGTCGACACAGGAGCCGCAACATAGAATGGCACATTGTGTTCCTTTGCAATTATAGATAGACTATATGTTCCTATTTTATTCGCTGCATCACCATTAGCTGCTATCCTGTCGGCACCAACGATCACACAGTCAACTTTTTTCCGCTTCATTGTGTGTGCTGCCATGTTATCACAAATTAAGGTTATATCAATGCCGGCATTTTTTAGTTCCCAGGCAGTGAGCCTGGACCCTTGAAGTAATGGACGAGTTTCATCCGCGTACACACTGATCTTTTTCCCCTTATCTGCCGCCGCAAACATTACCGCAAGAGCAGTCCCAAAATCGCCGGTAGCCAATCCTCCGGCATTACAGTGAGTTATTACACAACTACCCTCTTTTAAGAATGCTTCGCCGTTTTCACCTATTTTACGGCATATTTTTTTATCTTCTTCGAGAATTGTTATCGCCTCATTAAGCAGTATCTCTTTGATTTCTGAAACCGGTTTCTGGCTATTCTCCTGCGCAGTTGCTTCCATGCGTTTCAAACCCCAGAATAGATTTACTGCTGTCGGTCTGGAAGATCCCAGATACGCAGTAGCCTCCTTCAACTCTCTGTAAAATGACTCATAATCATCTGCCTTACAATCTTTCATACTCACTACAGTTCCCATTGCACCGGCTATTCCAATAGCAGGGGCACCTCTGACCATGAGTGTCTTTATCGCGTGGAAAATACTCTCCCTGTCTTCACAGTAGACATATTTCAATTCATTCGGCAAGAGAGTCTGGTCTATAATTTTTATCTTCCCATCTACTCCACCTATCCATTCTATAGTTGGTACCGGCACAAAAACCTCCTTCTAAAATTATTAAATCTCACACAATTCTACAAAAGATGGTAGTATTAACTACCACTTGCTATATCTCACTGTCAGTCATTATAGCAGATCTCTACTTTTTTGATTTTCTTAACAGTTTTTTTACATTTTTATCTTTCTGGATGACCTTTTCAGCCTGTTTCTTTTTATAGTCAATGATCTTCTTTTTAAGTGTTTTATCAGCAGTGCTTAAAATCTGGACTGCCAGAATCGCCGCATTTTTTGCACCTGCTTTTCCAATACCGACAGCGGCAACCGGTACACCTCCCGGCATCTGTACTATAGAATAAAGTGAGTCAAGTCCGCCAAGGTCAGGCGTCAGCATAGGTACTCCAATAACGGGAACAGGAGCCATCGATGCTATCACTCCCGCAAGATGCGCGGATCCACCCGCACCACCTATAATAACCTTATAACCCTTCTTCTCCGCTGTCATCGCGTATTTATGAGCGCGCTGTGGCGTTCTATGACAAGAAATTACATCTACGTCGTAATTTACTCCAAATTCATCAAGGACGTTTAATGTTTCCTGCATAGTACTTAAATCTGAATCACTTCCCATTACAATTCCAATTTTCTTTCCTGTCATATTGTTCTCCCTACAGCTATTTAGTGTAAATTTGTGAAATCAGTGTGAAAAAATTTAAAGCCTATTCGTAATACTAGTATCTATCAGTGGAATTAATTCAGACAAAAAGTTAGCCAAACTCTTTGACGCACTCTTTGTCTGTTTATTGAGACGTCTTAATAGTGCCAGTCTTTGTGGGTGTCTCATAACTCCAAGTGCAATACTCGACACTTTCACTTTGCCTTCATCAGATAGTATATTATCATAATCAAGTTGTAATTCATCCTCTATATCATCTGATATCGATCGTATTGCCGCAAATTCTACACCCTTCTCAGATGCAACCTTCGCGATAGCTGCACTCTCCATCTCAACAGCCAGAAACGAATTATGCTCACCAATTCTTCTTTTTGTGCTTGCCTGGCCTATAACCTTGTCCACGGTTAATAAAGCACCAAAATGCAGTTTTGACTCCGAATCAATACAGTACTGTCTTGCTAACTGAACGACCTCTTTACTGCATTCATATTTTGATTTAAGGTGTAACACCTCTCCGCTAAAATTATCTTGCTTAGTATACCCGATACCTTCCGCTATAACGATGTCACCAACATTAAGACCATCTCTTATACCCCCTGCAACACCTGCTGATATTAACAGATCAACTTTCGTTGACTCTAATAAACAAGAGGTTGCTTTGGTCGCATTTTCACTACCGATGCCACCTTGAACAAGTATAAGAGGCAATCCATTCAATTCTCCCTGATAGAACGGTATTTTATCAATGTCAAATTTTCTTGAAACGTTCATACAGGCGATTAATGGGCTTGCTTCCTGTCGTATTGCACACAAAACTGCTATCATCTTTAGCTCTTATCATTAAGTATCAGAAAGGATTTTCTCAGTAGACAGTAATTAATCTTCCGGCAGCCGTGAAACATTGTTGAATTTAAGATTAAATCCCCTCCAACAGAATCATATAAACGCGTAAGCCTATCATATCTAATTGCTTATGTCAATTTATTTATATAACATTGTCCTCATGAAGGTAATAATCTGCATCAAGACCATGCTTTACATATCATCTATAAGATTCCTGCTTTCTCATATTTGACAAATAATGTATAATGCATTGTTTCGACATAATTACTGAGTGAGGTGATAAAGCAATGAGAAGTTCATTAAAACAGACATACTCTCTTACTAAATATTTAATAAAAAACAGGATTACATCGGTTAAACGCTTTCCCCTTGTACTGATGCTGGAGATTACGCATAATTGCAATCTTACGTGTGATGGTTGTGGCAGGATCCAGGAATTTAAGGAAACTATGGACCGAAAAATGAGTGTAAGCGAATGCATGCACGCCTCCGAAGAGTGTGGAGCGCCTGTAGTATCTGTCACCGGAGGTGAACCTTTCCTTCATCCGGAACTGGATAAGATAGTAAACGGATTAATTCAACGAAAACGGCATATATACCTCTGCACAAACGGGATCACCCTGGGAGATTCTCTGGGCAAGTATAATCCAAGTCCTTATTTAAATTTAAATGTACACCTGGATGGGATGGCGGAGACCCACGACAGTATAGTGGGAGCAAAAGGTATATTCAAAAAGGCAACCGATTCTATTAAGAAGGCCAAAGAGTTGGGGTATACAGTATGTACTAATACAACAATTTTTAAGGATACTGATCCTAAAGAGATAGAAGAGCTATTTGCGTATCTTACAGGCCTTGGGATTGACGGTCTTCTTGTTTCACCGGGGTTCAGTTTTGAAGATAATTCAAACGATGTCTTCATTCAGAAGGAAGAGTTTCACCGGAAATTCAGTTTTATCTATGAGTTGTCAAAAAAGTACAAAACGATGAACACCCCAATGTATATGAAATTTCTTATGGGTGAAAGGGACCTGAAGTGCACACCATGGGGTAACCCTACAAGAAACTACCTGGGATGGAAAGGCCCCTGCTACCTGATCACCGACGCATATTATAAGACGTTCAATGAATTGATGGACAACACTGATTGGGACAAATACGGTACCGACAAAGACCCCCGTTGTAAGCACTGCATGGTACACTGCGGGTTTGAGCCGACAGTGGTACTGGAAACAGGAAAAAGCTTGAAGGATATTTACGAAATTGCAAAATGGAATTTCAGTTGATTTTCAGAATAGCAAGAGGAATGAAAGTATAACACGCTACATAATATAATTACGATCTCGCAGAATAAATAGTCGCTGTCCCAATACTGTTGTAAAGAACTTAACCACTCTGGGCTGAATGTCCTTTACTCAATCATGAGATTCCCAGAAGAGCATTCCATGCTTTTTGCAATGATATGATGTGACGCCAACACTTAATTTGCGTATTGTTTTGATGGCTAGCTTACTGATACAATAAAAGACCAAGAAACATAACTATTTTAGCTTGAAATCTAAATGCTGATATATAATAATGGATTGGTTTTAGAGTTTTTATATATTTGTACATAATAGAGAAACATTAATATAGATATGATAATTGGTAAATCCATATTGATAATTTTGGCTGTGTTTTTACCGCCTATCGCTGTTTTTCTTCAAGTTGGAGTTGGTAAGCATTTTTGGATTAGTATCATTCTAACTATTCTGGGTGTTGTGCCTGGAATGATCCATGCCCTTGTTCTTACCTTAACCAATTCAAAAATCTTAAAGATTATCTTTGCTGTCATTTTACCACCTTTATCCGTTTTTCTACATGTTGGAATCAATAAACACTTTTGGATCAGTATCATACTAACCCTTCTCGGCGCTATACCTGGAATGGTTTATGCGATATTACTCATCCTTACAAAGAGGCGTTAATGCTCAACCCAGGCAGCAGATTACACTCTTTGAGAGGGGACAGAAAAGGTCAATATGCTATCAACATTAACAAACAATGGAGAGTATGCGTTCAAAGGAAGGATGGGCATGCCTATAACGTATCTATGCAAGCCATCTTGTAATGAATGGCGTAGATTTAACCAGTGTGAAGGAGCTCTTGGGGCATAAGTCGTTGAAGATGACTTTGAGATATGCACACCTTGCACCAGGGCACAAGATGAAAGCAGTAAATATATAATGTACTAACAAAACCGCATATAAAAAACACGCAACTTGACAATTACTTGACAGTTTTCAACTCTGAAGAACCTACCACTTATCCTAAGTCCTTGTTTGACAATATGGGCGATACTGGACTCGAACCAGTGACCCCTTGCTTGTCGAATGAGGGCACGGCATTTTTACAAATTTCATAACCGCCTGATTCAGTATCAGTTATGTCGCTATCACACTAACTGACAATGTTTTACAACTTTATTCTTTTCCCGTTGAGTCCTGTGGTGTCTTGCTGATTACGATGGAGCCTACTACGTTTTGACTACAATTCTACTATAGTGGAAAAGACGGTGAGAACTTTAGATAATTATTGTATTAATTAAATTTCAGCGAAGAATGGTGATTTATGTTTTTATGCAAAAAATGTGGACAGGTATTTAATGACAATGTTTCAAAGCACGGAAAAGCAAAAACACCAGATAGGAAATTAGAATATTTTCCTTGTGATGGTGAAGTTGTTAATACGGAGATTTATAAGATTAAGAGAAAAAGAAGAATACAGTACTTAATCAATCAATATTTTTGAATTACGGTAACGATACTAATCTGCCGCACTACTTCTTAGCATCGGCTGAATTAACTTCTTTTCTAATTTTTTAGGTTTCAATCGTATAATTTCATGACCACAATTTGCTTGGTGGGTTTTGAAATCTTCACATATAGCATCTAAATCATAATTAAACTTTTTTGCATGATCATTACGAAATCCGCGTATTTCTTCTACAATTGGATCGTTCATAAGTTTTCTCCTATTAATTCTTCCGGTGAACATATTTCAGGACATACAATTCCTTTACTTTCAATTATAGTTCTTATCATTTTTCTTGTAACTGGATTATTGATGTGCTTAAAATTCCATGTAACAATAACATCAATACCGTTAATTGCAGCAACCGAAATATGTAAAGCATCTTCAGGACATTTTTCAGGTATTGCTTTTCCGTCAAGCAATGCCCTTGCTAACTTCTTTGCTTCATCATCAATTTTCAATGCTGGAATGTTTGTCAATTTATTTAGACGATCACAAGATTGCTTTTTATCTCCTCTCGATGACTCTTGAATGACCATATCTGAAATAAAAACATCAAATTCATCAATCTGATTCCACATGTCAACTGTAGAGGCTTGATGAGCTGCAATCACTAGATCTTTTGATGTGTTTGCAACCAAATAGCTTATTACACTTGTTTCAATATATATTTTTTGTTTCATATGCCTTCAGATAACGACATAAATAATTACGGTACAACACCGTTTTACTTTTTTATATTTTTGTTTTATTGTAACTTGAAAGTCGAAAGATAGTTTTTTCAAAGTAGTTTTTAATTTTATTATTGATAAAAAAAGGAAGACATAAGCGGCAACTTATGTCCTCCGGTTTATTATTCCCATTCACCATGAAAAAGAACAATAGTGATAGCTTAGTTAAAATTAATAATATATCAACTAAAAAAACCAGTGTTGAGTACGCCCACAAAGCGCACGCAAACACTGGTTTTTTTTTGGTTTCAGATTGGTGAACCCCTATGACTTGATACTAAGAAACAACCGGAACATTATTTTTTAAGATGTTAAATTTCAATGACTTACAATTTGGCAGTTTTTAGCCGTTTTTATAGCCCTTTCAGGAGAAAAATTATGTGTAAATGCGCAGTGAAAAAAGAGGAAAAATCCAGAGTTATGACCGTTAAAAATAGCTGGAGACTTAGAGCACTTTTCCGTATTGAAGAATATATCCGTGATGTTGGCCAGGACTCCAGAGCTAAAAGGATGGGTTATTGTGGAAATACTATTTTTGTGAAAGTTAAAAAGGGAGACCCATCCAATGTTTTGTATGAACCGCAACTACGTTGTAAAGACAGAGTCTGTCCAGTGTGTAACTCATACCGTGCGTCTATTCTCTCTCGAAAGGTGGAAAAACTTGGTAAAGATATGGAAAACCCACATTTACTGACAATAACTGCTAATACATTAAACAGGGATAGTTTAAAAACTGCGGTTGAGTGTTTTAAAAAATCAACAAGTTTACTCAAAAAAGAGCGTTCATGGTGGAAAAGATATATCCGGGGAGGAGTTGAACATATAGAGATTACATACAAAGAAGAAACTGGCTGGCATGTCCACTCTCATATGTTGGTTGATCTGGCCGTTGATCGTAAGGTTGAGAATATGCGACTTACAGAAAATGGCTATTTCCTAGACCCATTAAAGAAAGAACTTGAGCATGTTTTGTCAAAAGTTGGTCTTGGTACTATCTCTGATATCAGGCCGGTAACAGAAGGATACGGAAAAGAAATTTCAAAGTATTCAATGAAGTTTGGTCTTGATATTGATGAAGCCAGGCTTAAGGAAATTATTGTTGATATGAAGGGGAAGCGGATGGTGTCTAGGTTTGGCAATTGTTATGGCCTTAAAGAGATGGAAGAACTTACACCGAAAGAGGAAGAACAGTATGAAACACTGGGAACCATTAAGGAAGTTGTTGATAAGTGCTTTAAAGAGACGGGTGTTGATAGTGAACTGGTACAGTATGCACTCAGAGCGGTAAAGATCGGACTCATAGAGATATGGTCAGCCAGCTACAAACCTGAACCTTTCCAAGGCATGAAAAATGATTCATCATAATGTAAATTCTGCTTCCCTGATCTTTTAGTAAAAAACCCTTTTGAAGATTCATAAAACCATCTTTTAAAGCGTTTTTTTATAATGCTTTTAAACTAAAGGTTTCTGGAAGTATATATAAGCATGACAAAAACGCCTTATCTTTGGCGTGATTTTTTATACTGTAAGAAATTTCAATATTGAAAAGGGAATTACATTAAAGTCAGGAATGCAGTGTGTCTTAGTATTTGTAATATGTTTTTTTACTCCAGGATGATCTCTATAAAAAAACTTTTTATAAATACGGCTAAAACAAAAAATTATGACTATGGAGAAAAGCATGTGATTGACTAAAAAAAAGATATGGACAAAAGTACCGAATATTCATGGATTAGCAAATTATAAAGCCACTTGAAGCCGTTTTTTGTTACAGAATGTAGTATTCTGTAACATCGGGTAGAAAAATTTGAAACAGAAAGGACAACCGTGTTTCAAACCACGCTAGGGCTAGGTAAATAAAACATACCTAGTTCATTAAGGGTTAGATAAAACTTCCCGTCCCATCCTTTCAATTACTTCTTTAGCTTCTTTCATTTTAAAGTCCCAAATGAAAAAACTGACTTTATCCATGGCAACTGGTTTTTCTGATAATAGCATTACGGCGCGAAGTCCATCTGTCCAGTACTCATCTCCAAGCAGTATTTCACGTGGGTTTTCAGGTGTGGACTCACCTACGCCTTTGACAAATCCTAACTTAGATAGTCCTTGTACAGACATAATATCTGATATCAGGTAGTCACGCGAGTCGTCCACCTCAGGGTCTATTTCATGGGTTGTAAGATTCCAAACACCTGTTGTTAACCGAATACCAATATCTCGGCTAATTTGACCTATCCAAACGTTTTTACCCATGTAAATCCACGGAGAGAGCCATAAACGCAAGTGATTACGTTCGTGAATTGAGTCACGTCCCTTCTGAAGTGCAACATCTTGAGTGCGGCCAAAGAGGTACTGTGGACTAATCGGAGCGTTCATATACATATCACCTGAAAAGAATGCTTTCGCAGTCTTAAGTGCAGTAGAAAATGTAACTGCTTCTGTCTCGTCCCAACCAACTCTGGCAAGAGCACCAAATAATTCATTACGGCTTCCAATCAATACAATATTCAATGGGTCACCATCTTTTGTCTCATTTTCATTTTTTGTGCAACATTGAAAATTGGTAAGCATCTCACGGAATTTCTTTTCTTCATCGAATACAATCAGTTCTTCCTTTTTATACAGTTCATCAAAGTTAGCATCTTGATAATCGAGTTTAAGACCAGGCACTGTAATATAAAAAACAAGTGATCTTACCTTTTTTGGCCCAAACAAGACAACTGATACTACCTTTGTACCAAAATCCAACCGGGTAAATATAAAACCAGACCTTGTTTGACCAGGAGGTACTCGGATATCAATAGCTAAGTTTCTGTAGTCTTTAGCCATTTGTTTATCTATGTTTTTTTTCGATACTGAGATCATACGAGCTGTCTCAGAAGCAGAAAAGTAAGTTGGATCGAGGTACCTGGATACAAGAGCATACGGAAGAGGATCTTTGTTTACAATCTCTAACTATACGGGTTGGATTCCCTTCTCAGCTAGTGGTCTGCCGAATATCTGTTCACTTTCCTTATGTGAAAGCACAGCCGCTGTTACGGTTACCCCTCCAACTGTCTGAGTCTGTGATCGCTTAAGGAAAGGTACATCCTCAATTGGAATTGGATTGTATGTTTTGCAAGCCGGAAGCCATGGTAACAACAAAGCTAATAAGAAAATATGAACGATGAATACCTTAATACCTGTTCTCATATTAATTTTAATTTATTGAAAATCGAAAATTAATTTGTAAGCGTACAATAGTTTATTTATGAATAATATCTCAGCAGAAATTTTTGATATTATTAATTACCTGCCCTCATATCTCGAAGTCTCTGGGCCAGTTTATCTGCCCAGTACTGAAAAGCCTGCTCCACATCATCCCAAGCCTTCGTGGAGCCTTTGAGGGTTTTTCCACCTGCCCGACGGTCTACCCCCGCTGCAAGCCTTTCACCGGTATTGGAATCAGTGATTTTACACTCGACACTAGCCCCACCCACAAAAGAATTGGTACCTGTGGCTAATTTCTTGAGGCCCGACATGAGGCGAGCCTGAGGCACTATGGTGGTAATAGTATTCAGCCCGGCTTTAGATTTTTTAGCCTCAGTGAGTGCAGCACTAATCCGCATTACTCCAGGACCCGGTGTTTCAACGATCTCGTAATCTTCGTCGAGCTTAGCAACGACCTTGTAATGCAAATGGTTAGCGAGATTATATAGCTCTTCTCGTGGAGCTTTAGAATCCTTACTACACATGGTTAGGACTGGATCAACAATAACCTTGTCATATGCCGTAAAGTCGGCATCAGGATTTATATATACGAGTTGCCCTTCGCCTTCGCCGCCCTCTTGAAGCATAGAATAATCTCCAAGAAATCCAGATTGATCTGCTGCTTTGCGATTATGGTGAGTTTGAGCACATCCCACGAACAAGGCCATCATTGTAATTATTAATGCAAGGTACACTGTTGTAAAATTTAGCTTCATCCTCTTTCTCCTTAATCTTAATAAAAGATTTTAAATAAAAAATTAGATTACATAAGAAACTCTTAAACTTTAACTAATCGGTTAACACGCTTCTATCAAACCTTAATAATCAGGGTATTATATATAAAACTAGAAATGATGCGCCATAATAAAATACATGGCAGTCCTGGAAGAAATCACAGATATGATTGTCAGATTTGATACAAAATATCTTATTCTGTAACATCGGGTAATTTGAAACAGAATGGCCAATAGTGTTTCAGAATAGTTTGTAAGGTTGAAAATTATAGGGAAAAATATTTAACGTAAAGCTTAAGCCTTAACAGTGCATCCGACCGTATCAATCAGATTCTTTAATTCAGCAGTCATGGGAATCAATGGAGGTGTTTGCAAGCAGTGAACTACGTTTTTCCTACCCCCTTCTGATAACAAAAACTGTACGGCTTATTATGTCCTTCATCCAGTATCATCTACAATCTGGAGGTTCATCTGGAATATTCAGGCCGTCATTGTGTGCCATATTCCATAGTTTTCTCAAATTATGTCGATTCTTGGGATTATTAAGCTCCTCCTTCTTTCCTTTGTGCTGCAGAAAAGCTTTAAGTGTACACTCTAAAGAATGCGCAGCAATTAATACACAGTTTCTTGGATGAATATTCGGTAAACCGGAGAGTGCTTTAATACCCTGAAAAAGGTCGCATGAAACAATCATGTAGCCATTCTTTTCGGTTGGTTGATTTATAGACAAAGCTCCATATTACCTTCATTCCTCATTAGTTTTATATCTGCCTAGATTAAAAACCTGTACATCTAAAGGAAATAACATAAGTTGCCCCTTATCAGACGATAATAAGTTTTATATGCAAGTGTACAACGGCTTTATATCATACTCACGCCTGATAATTCAAAAGAATTATTGTCTGATCTCTAATGTCATTTACATTATTAATGGAATAGAATGCTTAATATTAAAATCGCTCAATTTGTAATTTCTTTCCGGCGGAAACATACCTTTCATTTAATTCTGGTAAACTCTACAATATTAAAATTTTGGTCAGAGAAATTTAATACAAAATATAATCAATGTAAGATTTAAATGGATCAAAATGAAAAATGAATCAAATGCTAAATATGAGGTAAAAAGAGAAAGATATGTGGATATAAAAAAAGTATCAAAGTACACCTCTTTGCCAGTAAAGACTATATACGATTGGTCTAATCAGGGGAGATTCCTCTGTATAAAATATGGAAGACGTATTCTATTTGACATTCATGACGTAGATAAGGCAATGGCCAACTTGAAACAACCGTATCTTAAACATGAGAAAACTGTTAATAAAATCATTGGAGACCTACAAGGTGATGGTATATAATACTGCCGATAGCGACATACAGATACAATCAGGCTTCGGGAAAGGAGATGTAAATGTTTAAACGAAGCGATATCTGGTGGACGTGTATTAGTCATAACGGCAGGAAGGTTCAAAGAAGTCTTGAAACCTCTGACAAAAAGCTTGCACAAGCTATTGAGGCGAAGATAAGGACTGAGATTGTTGAGGGAAAGTATTATGAGAAATTGACAGGACATCGTAAAACCTTCAAAGATATGATGGATAGGTTTATGAAGGAGTATGCCCCTACAGTTTCTTCAAATACTCAAGAAGCGTACAAATATTATTTAAAAAATCTTAGCAGGTTTTTTGGCAATCCAGGGTTGATGTCTATAACGCCCAAGATTGTCGCAAAATATAAATTGTATCGCAGAGATACTGGAGCAAGCCCATCAACAGTAAATCGTGAGCTTTATATGTTATCAAAGGCTTTCAATCTGGCAGTCAAAGAGTGGGAGTGGCTTAAGGACAATCCTGTTTCCAGAGTACAGAAGGAGCGAGAAAACAATGAAGTTGACAGGTGGCTGACAGAAGATGAAGAGAAGAGGCTTCTTGGCAATAGTCCTGACTGGTTACGTGAGATAATAGTTTTTGCATTGAACACAGGTTTACGACAGGATGAATTGTTGTCCCTTGAGTGGAGCCGTGTAAATCTGCTCCGTAAGACTGTTCTTATACAAAAGACTAAGAATAATAAGCCCAACACTCTTCCTTTGAATAGCATAGCTCTGAATGTCATTATGCAAAAGCATGAAGGTAAGGTGAGAAGCCTTAAGAATGATCTTGTGTTTATCAGTAAGTCAGGTACAAAGATTGGTAAGCGTAACCTGATAAGGGCATTTGCCCAGGCATTAGAGAAGGCGGAGATTAAGGATTTTACATTTCATTGTCTTCGCCATACTTTTGCCACAAGATTAGCCCAGAATGGTGTAGATATTTACAAAATAGCAAAGCTCTTAAATCATAAAGACCTGAAGAATACGCAACGCTATTCGCACCATTGCCCGGAAAGTTTAATGATTGGTGTTCAGATTTTGGAAAAGTTTGACTACAATTTTACTACAATGGCTCAAAAAGGTGGTTGAAAGTAGTTCTTGTTTTGTCGTAAGTCTTTGTTTGACAATATGGGCGATACTGGACTCGAACCAGTGACCCCTTGCTTGTCGAGCAAGAGAAAAAAGAATGATTGTTCTTCAGTTTAGTTCTAATTGTTTTGATTTGCCTACTTGACAGTCAACTCATTTATAGTGTGAATATTGAAAATCTTAATACTTTCCCTGCGTTTTCTACATTTCAACTACATATAAAACATTCTCATATCAAGCGTAATTGGGTTATAAAGCTGAGACAAAGATGGGGATGAAGATAAAGAGTGTAATATGCCAATCCCAAATAATTATGCCAATTTGTAAATTGAAGATTTGATAATCATATTAAATAGATTTCGAAGGACTTATCTTCATCTTTTGTATAGGTACTAAGCAGTTTTTTTCTTGTTTCGCACTAAATTGCCCGATAGCGCTGAGATAAAATCCCCCCTATGTGCTGAGATAAATCCCCCCCCTCACCCCGCAAGAGTCGCAATAATAAATTATAGAGAGCATATCAGAATGATTTCAGTTTAAAGCGACCATAAGTTGTGCAAGTCAATAATTTACTAATAAATCATTCTTTGTTAGGATGTGTTTATGCAAATCGAATTTAAGCTTATAACCGAAACTATCTTTTACTCCTTAATCCATCTAAAGAGTTTCTACGCCTACGAACATAACTGGTATCGCAAAGAAGCGGTACGACCAGCCATCTCAAAGTATTACCGGACCCTCCGCGATATTTTACGATCGACCAATCCAACACACCGAGTCCTCATCCGCTGTGTAGAATGCAGAATTTTTTTCTAACTCATCCCGGAAATCGAGGAAGGACTGACATCCGTTGTCCACTGGGCTGCAGGGCTCATCATAAAAAAGCAGGTGCCCGTAAACGATGTGCCGAGTATTACCAAACCGAAGATGGGAAAAAAGTAAAAAAGACGCATAACCGGCGAAGGTATGAACTTAAAGACACACCACCAGAACATCCAGAACAATCCAATTCTGATGTTGAGGCAAACAAAGATAAAGATTTTATGGGACACATGGCTTTTATAATGAGTTTAACCGAGGGGAGAAGAGTTGATTCTTACCGAATACAACAAATTTATCAAACTTTTTTTCAGAATTGGAGACAGCAGGGCCTCGAATTTTGGCAGGAGTGGTGTAAACTACCGGGACCATGAATAAAAAAGCTTTAAAAGAGGTTGAGATTACTCAAATAGACAGAAGATACGAAGAGTTCCGATTAGAAAATAAGATTGACGAGCGAATTATTTTGAATTCTGTGCTTGAGTGTGGGATTCGTGATGCTTTGCTATGTGTCATAGACTCAAAAGAGAACATTATTTTATTGGACGGGTTCAAAAGGCTTCGCTGTGCGATTAGTCTAAAGATTCATACCGTACCGACTCTGTCGTTAGGGAGTGATGAAGTTGATGGTATCCTGCAACTTACCGGGTTGTCTAATGCCCGAAGTCTCAACATCCTGGAACAATCCGCTTTAGTGGACCAACTCAATGGTACTCACGGTATGCGTATAAAACAGATTGCCCTTCATTTAGAACGTTCTCCTGCCTGGGTAAGTGTTCGTTTAGGTATGATTCAGGAGATGACAACTATCGTACGCAAAGCTGTTTTTTCAGGACAATTTCCTGTTCGTGCGTACATGTACAACTTAAGAAAGTTTACGCGCGTAAAGAAAGTACCAAAAAAAGAAATAGAGACCTTTGTCCAGGCCGTTTCGGGTAAGAGTTTAAGTACACGTGATATTGAGACGCTGGCTTATGGGTATTTTCATGGTGGAGATTATCTGAAGGAGCAAATCATACAAGGAGAGTTGGGATTTACCATAAAACAATTGAGAAGTAAAGATATTCTGTCCGTTGCTCATGCCCTTGGATCACATGAGCAACGAGTAATCAAAGATTTAGAGTTAGTACAAAAGTATATGGGATATGTAAGAAACGCGCTTGCCGATAAACGTCTATGCACGAAATCTTTTTTTGAAACAGCCGATTTATTGGTTGAAGGGATATTATGCAGACTTCAAGATTTCGGTAAATATTTACAGGATTTTCATGATAAACGAAGATAAAAGGCAAGCTATACATACACTGTATGATGAGGGCATGTCTAAAAAAGAGATCGCCAGAGTTCTCAAAGTGGATATAATATACAGTGGAATTTCAAGTCGAAATTATGATAGCGTTAATGATGTTGGTAATCAGACAAGCTACACAATGCAAAACCTTGTAGAAGGCCAGACGTATTATTTTGCGGTAACCGCGTATGACACAGCTAATAATGAAAGTGGCTACTCTGAAGAGGTAGTTTATACTATTCCTATACTTGACATTACAGCACCTTCAACCCCAACCAGCCTGCAGACAACAATTATTTCTACATCTCAAATTAATCTTTCCTGGAATGCTTCATCGGATAATATTGGAGTAACAGGTTACAGAATCTATAGATATGGAATTCAAGTTGCTGATGTTTCCAGCACCACATACAATGATACAGGGTTAAGTCCATCAACAACATATTCTTATACAGTTTCTGCCTACAATGCAGCAGGAAATGAGTCTGAACAATCATCCGCCACTTCTGCTACCACTTTTTCTTTGCCTAACAATCCTCCTGTATTATCACCTGTTGGTAATAAATCTGTTAATGAAGCTCAGGCATTAAGTTTTGCTATTTCAGCTACCGATCCTGATGGTGACGATCTGAGTTATACAGCAAATAATCTCCCATCTGGAGCAAGCTTTAATGAAAACACAAACACTTTAGACTGGACACCAACCTACAATCAGGCGGGAACATTCACAAATATAAATTTTCAAGTAAGTGATGGTAAAGATGTTGATTCGGAGAGTATAACGTTTACAGTATGTAACGTTAATCGTTCACCGGTACTGGACCCGATTTCAGACATTACGGTAATTGAAGGCGCTACGGTAACCCTTAGCCCGACAGCCACTGACCCAGATGGAGATTCACTGACATTTACGTACACTGGTTGGATGACCACAAACAGCTATACAACAAATTTTAATGACCCAGGTATTCATACCGTAACGGTAACGGCAAGTGATGGAACATTAACAGATTCACAGAATATTACTGTTACAGTATTAAATCAAGATCTCACAGCACCAACAATAACCGCTGTCAATGCTGTTAGTTCTTCAACACAGGTTATCCTGAACTTCAGTGAACCAGTAGATGAAGCAAGTGCAACTAACGTGTCAAATTACAGCATTGACAATGCAATTTCAGTTTTTTCAGCTTCGCTTGATTCTGATCAAAAGACAGTTATCCTTTCTACAAGCGAACATGTTGAAGGTATCAACTATGTCTTGACAGTAAATAATATCAAAGATATTGTAAGCACTCCAAATATAATTGCTTTTAACACCATGGTGAGCTATAACTTTGTGGACCTATTGATAATCAGTAATCTTACTGTAGAAAGTGGTCAAGATTATGAAGCTATTGAGAATGGGATGTTAAAAGGAGCTATGGTATATATTGATCAAGATACTACATACGTTAGCGTACCGACTTTTCTGGAAAATGCCACTTACATCAAGACTGCCAACAATGACAAAGGAGAAAACAAGGCTACATTTCTTAGCTTCAATGTGAATCAGGTTGTCACCGTATACGTTGCTCATGACGATCGGATTACTACGAAACCCTCCTGGTTAACATCATTTATCGATACTGGTGATGACATTGTTACAACGGATACTACCTTAAGCGTATTTACTAAGGATTATTTTGGAGGAACAATTACTCTAGGCGGCAATAAAGGCCAAGGGCGCAAAAGTATGTACACGGTCATAATAGTAAAATATAATGGTGGTGGTAGTGGATGTACCGATGCAGATGGAGACGGTTGGTGTATAGAGGATGGTGATTGTGACGACAATAACCCAAATACATATCCAGGAGCTGTAGAGCTTTGTGATAGTATAGACAATAACTGTGATGGTGTTATTGATGACGGATGTGGTGGATGTACCGATGTAGATGGAGACGGTTGGTGTGTAGAGGATGGCGATTGCAATGATAATGATCGGCATGTTTATCCTGGTCATACCGACGCGGGCGGTAAATGGGGCAGAGATGGAGTTGACAATGATTGTAACGGAATAATTGATGGATAGGACAGATTCTGTTTTACGATATGTTTAGCCGTTTAGTCTAAGGTCTTCATTGAGGGTATAGAACGTAATCTGAGTTCAAAAGACAATCCTACCAGACCTCACTATGATTTAATGCCTTTTTCTTGCGGAATGAACGTTCTCTTTCATCTGCAAAGGTAGATAAGGTTATATCTTCCTGAATCTCTTACGCATCTTTTACAAGATCGCGCGCTTTTAAAGAGAGAGACATCATCTTTTTTGGCCAGGCGCTTAATAGTATCATATAGGGGCCTTTCTAAAAAACATTTATCCTTGGGTTTTTTGTAGGCATTTTTAATTTCCTTACTTGTGAAAAAACGGCCAACATGAAATTTCTTTAGTAATTATTTTAACTGTAGTCTCTTCACTTCTTAAAGTTAGATCGCTGTTGGCATATGAGTTTATCGGAAATAATGACGTATCACTTATGACACACCATGTCAAGTATTAATACAATGATTCCATCATACAAACGTTATGTACATTTAACTTTTCAAATTTTACAGTACATTTATTACGCACCGATTACCCCCCCCCTACACCCAGTTACAATTGTAAAATACCTACTCCGAATTCTTCAGCTCTTGATAGAGCAATAACCCACCAATAGTAGTATTGACATAAAGTGTACATAGTCTCCATAAAAAAGTATAAATAGCAGCTATTGGAGTTGCCACGCAGGACGCCATTAATACAAGAGAGCTTATTTCTGCTATGCCGGAAGCTCCGGGAGTAGGGCTGAAATAGCTCAGCAGAATAATAAACAGCTGAATATACATTACATCATATACATTTACACTACCTCCCAGCCCAACGATAATGAAATATGGTATAACCAGACGAACAGCAAAGAAAAAACAGGTGAATAAATAGCCAACCATTAAAGCCATTTTGCCTTGTTCGGCCATTAAGAGGATTGATTCTCTGCAATTGACCAGCCCTTCCGCAAACTTCTTCAGGAAATTCTCTATCTTTGCATTTTTATCCTTAATTATTCCTTTGTTTTTAAAGTGTGTAAACAAGGAAAACTTTAAATTATTTATTAAGTGTGTAAAGAACATGCAGAGAATAAAGATCAATGTCATTGTCCCTACTGCAACCGAGGCACTCTTAATCATCAATTGCAAAGAGTATCCCATTGTTGGAGAATTAAACATAGCGGTTGAAATAAGAGCGGTAATCAGGAAAAAGAGAGTACAGACAAAGGACAAAATAGAACCTGCTGATGCCTGAGAATAGGGGATTTTATCTCTGGAGATAAAATAGATCTGAGCAACACCGCCACCGGTTTGTGATGGTGTTATTGCTCCCATAAATATGTTAGCATATGCTGCTTTAATTGAGGTGAACATTGTAATACGGGGGTTGATTACACGCATGAGGAAATAAATACGTACACCTGTAATAAGACCCTCAAACCAAGATAGAAAGAAGGCAATGCTCAGCATACAATAATTTATATTCTTAAAGAGGAAATCAAAGGATATACCACCGTTTTGATACGAAGTGTAGAAAAAAATTCCAAGTTGACTGGCCAGCGAAATAGCAACAAAGATTTTAATTCCTAATATTATCTTCTTTCTATCCATCTATTTGAAAAGCGTATATACTCTCCGTTCCTGATCAAGACAAGTCTGATAAGAGATTATTTACCGCAAAGAATATAAACTATCAAAGATTATTAACGGTTATCTTAAATTCTTCTTTTAGAATTGGAGTATGTAATTTTTATGAAAATATGTATTGAGATTACTTGATTTCCAAAAGCCTCTTTTTAAGAGCAATTGATATTAAAGAAAATGATACACTATTTTTCAAGAATATAATGAATCATGTTGTGTTTTGAAAATAAAACAAATTGCAGTTATATACCTTTTTATTTTTTTCTGTCAAGTAACTGTAATCAAGGAGCTTAAGTTACTGTATGGATTTTTCAGACACTATAATTTATTGTATTGACTTTTCTTCACCTATGGTGAGTACTTTTATTTGCAATAGCAATCAGGATATGGTATTTTTTTAGATTGTTTATTATGTACAGGAGACAAATATTTTCAATTTATGTAAGAAGTAACTATTAAATATTATCTGTTTTAAGTATTATGGATATTAATAATATTGAAATTGCTCTGTTTGCAGGTGGTTGTTTCTGGTGTATGCAACGCCCTTTTGATGAACTGGATGGCGTAGTATCTACTGCCGTTGGTTATACAGGTGGTCACACTGAAGATCCTACTTATGAAGAAGTATGCTCTGGTGAAACCGGCCATGCAGAAGCTATTGAGATAAAATATGACCCTGCACAGATCACTTTTTCTCAATTACTTGATGTCTTCTGGAGAAATATTGATCCTACAACTACAAACAGACAATTTGCAGATTCGGGATCACAGTACAGAACAGCTGTTTTTTACCATAATGAGGAACAGAAGGAGTCAGCTGAATCGTCGAAAAAAGAGTTGGGTAACGCAGGTATACATTCAAAACCGATCGTGACAGAAATTATTCCTGCATCATTCTTTTACAAAGCAGAAGAATACCATCAAAAATATTACAAAAAGAGTTCAGATAGATACAAGAGATATATGTCCGGATCAGGTAGAGAGAGATATCTGACTAAGACGTGGGGTAACTGAATTATATAATATTTATTTTACAACATAATAATTATTCTATTTAATTAAATTAAAAGGAGTAGAAATTGAAAGTCCTTGTTTCAGATAAAATGTCTCAAGACGGTATTGATGTGCTGAATGCGGTTGATGAGATACAGGTAGTGTACAAAACAGGTATGAGTACGGAAGAGTTAATAAAAGAGCTTCAGGATGTTGACGCGCTTGTTATCCGTTCTTCGACTAAAGTTACTAAAGAAGTATTTGAAGCGGTAAATAAACTGAAAATTATTGGAAGGGCAGGTATTGGAGTTGATAATGTTGATTGCAATGTTGCCACAGAACGCGGTGTTATCGTAGTAAATACACCCAGCGGAAACGCTACTACTACCGCGGAACATGCTATTGCCATGCTCATGTCACTGTCCCGACATATTCCACAGGCAGATAAGAGTATGCATGCGGGACTATGGGAAAAATCCAAATTTACCGGAACAGAAATTACTGGAAAGGTACTGGGTGTTGTCGGGTATGGAAACATAGGCAAGATTGTAGCTGACCGTGCACTGGGCCTTAAGATGAGAGTCATTGTGTTTGATCCTTTCTTGACATCTGAAGTTGCAGCAAAAGATGGAGTTGAGCTGGTTACAAAAGAGAAGCTTTTTGAGCGTTCTGATTATATCACAGTACACGTCCCATTAAATGATTCTACACGCGACCTGATCAACAAAAAGAGTATCGAGACAATGAAAACGGGAGTCCGTATTCTCAATTGCGCGCGTGGTGGAATTGTCAATGAATCTGACCTTATTGATGGCTTAAATTCCGGAAAAATTGCCGGCGCTGCGGTTGACGTCTTTAAGGAAGAACCGCCTCCTAAAGACAATCCTCTCTTACAACATGAAGGTGTTGTCTGCACACCGCACTTAGGAGCTTCTACAGCAGAGGCTCAGGTGAATGTTGCTGTACAGGTTGCAGAGCAAATCAGGGACTATCTTCTAACGGGAGAAATACGTAACGGAATTAATTGCCCTTCTATCAGTTCAGAAATGGTAAAGGTACTTAGCCCATATCTGAAACTTTGTGACAAATTAGGGTCTTTTCAAGGTCAGATACATCGTGAAACCCATGAGGAAATTAAAAAATTAACTATCAGTTATTCCGGTTCCGTAACCGATTATGATACGGGCGCCTTGACTTCAGCATTAGTACACGGGTTTTTAAATACGGTTTCTGATGGGTCTGTTAACTTTGTTAATGCACTCAGTATAGCCGAATCCAGAGGGATAGTGGTTGAAGAAAACCTGGTACACCATGTACAGGATTTTGCTAATCAAATTACATTTTCAGTTTCTGGCGAAAAGCAGACTAATTTGATAGCGGGCACAGTATTTGGGAAGAAAAATTACAGATTTGTTCATTTTAATGATTTTTTTCTGGAGGTAATACCGGATGGCTATCTCCTGGTCCTTCATAACTATGACAGACCTGGAGTAATTGGTAAAGCTACTTCTATCCTGGGTAGTCATGAAATCAATGTTTCTCGAATGCAACTGACTCTGGACAAAACTTTTCAACCGGGGTCGAATGAATCTTGTCTTCAGGAAGCAGTATCCTTTATTAATATTGACCAACCTGTCAATGAAATGATCCTGGAAGAACTGATGAAGCTGGATAATGTTATTGCCGTTCATCAAATTGACTTGAATTAAAATGGATGATTATATTAAAAGTGGCACAGATAAAAGACCGTCCTGGGATGACTACTTTATGGAAGTCGCTAATGCTATCTCCAAGAGAGCAACGTGTGATCGTGGAAAGAGCGGTTGTGTCATTGCGAAAGAGAGGCAATTCATAGTTTCAGGATATGTAGGTTCTCCTTCCGGTTTCCCACATTGTGACGATGCAGGACACCATATTAAAAAAATCACTCATGGAAATGGAGAAGTCACTGAACACTGCATGCGTACGGTTCATGCTGAACAAAACGCAATATGTCAGGCTGCAAGGATAGGTGTTTCTATCTCTGGAGCTACACTTTATACCAGAATGACCCCTTGCAGAACGTGTGCTATGCTTCTTATCAATTGTGGAATAAAGAGGGTTGTTTGTGAGAGGAAATATCACCAGGGAGAAGAATCTGAAAGTATGTTTAAAGAAGCTGGCATTGAGTTGGTTTATAAACATAATGAACATCAGCAATACTATCAATAGGGAAAAATATTCATGAAAAAATCATTAGGAGCAAAGACTCTGGCATTTCCAACTCCTGCCTGGATAGTGGGCACATATGATAGAGAAGGCAAGCCTAATGTAATGACAATTGCCTGGGGTGGTATTTGCTGTTCGAAACCACCTTGTGTCAATATATCTGTGAGAAAAGAGAGGTACTCTTATGATAATATTATAGAGAAAAAAGCATTTACTATAAATATTCCTTCTGAGCATTATATTAAAGAGGCTGATTATTTTGGTATTGCCACAGGGGGGAAAACGGATAAATTTGTTGATACCGGACTGACTCCCGTAAAAAGTGATCTGGTTGATGCTCCTTATATAGAAGAGTTTCCCCTGATCCTTGAATGTAAGATGATACACAAAAATGAAATTGGTATACACACTCAATTTATTGGTGAAATTGTTGATGTTAAGGCTGATGAGTCTGTGCTTGGGGAGGAAGAGTTGCCTGACATTAATAAAGTCTTACCTGTTTTTTTTGCTCCTGTAATACGCACATATCACGGAGTTGGCAAGTCTCTGGGAAATGCGTTTTCTTTGGGGAAGGAGATACGAAGTCTAAATAAAAAACCCTGAGGATTCAGTCCACTACATTCGAAATCTTATTCAGAGAGAAGCCCTGCTTCCCCGGACAAAAGGCGCTGAGGAATTTTCGCGGGGACTCCATACTAATCAGTAATGTTAAAGAAGATTAATCATGTTAATATCGTTGTCAGCAATCTTGATGAAACAAAAGAGTTTTTTATTCAGCTTGGTTTAGAGATTGGTGATGCATCTGAGTTGTCAGGAGAATGGATATCCTCGATAGTCGGTCTTGCTGACGTGAAGGCCAGGTATGCGACACTATACTTGCCCGGAACAGAGACAAACCTGGAATTGATTGAGTACTCCTCTCCTCCATCCGAAAAAGATCTGGATATGGACAAAGCAAACCAGATTGGATTCCGTCATATCGCGTTTGAAGTTGATGACATTGATGCAGAAGTCCTCAGCCTTAAAGATAAAGGGATTAAATTTCTCAGCTCGATACACACATATCCTAAGACCGGAAAACGTCTGGTTTACTTTTGGGGACCAGACAGAATCCTATTAGAATTAGCTCAATACTGAGAGGAACAAAATGAATGTCAGTAATGTGTTCTCCGGTATACAAAAACAAATGCCTGAGGAAATCATAGAGACAATTGTCCAGTCTCATCAAATTAAAATTGAACGAATTATTTCTCGATCCCACTCAACCTCTGAAGGAGAGTGGTATGATCAGGGCAGAAACGAATGGGTGCTCATATTAAAAGGTAATGCCGGCCTGTTGTTTGAGGGTAATGATCAGACGGTTATCATGAAAACCGGTGATTACCTCAATATACCCGCTCACCGTAAACACCGTGTAGAATGGACTTGTCCCGAAGGAGAGACTATCTGGCTTGCGGTACACTACTGAACGCAACCTGGCAAGCACAGCTTGGTATCGGAACTAAATATAGATTTGACCATTTTTGCATATAAGTCATATCCGTCATTATGATTATTAGTTGATGTATTCAATGTACGTTAATGAAATAGATGACCTAACCAGTAATCAATATACTCCTGGGTTCCAGGGTACATTAATTATTTTTGACCGGAATACGCATGATGAAGTGATGTATGTGTTTACTCCACAAATATTTTTACAAACCACTCGAGAAGATATGCAAGGTATTCAATATCTAAATAGGCTTCCGCGTTTCTGTCTACATGGAGCTTGCAGCTTGCGGAATACTCATCATCAGCTTCCCAGAAACATAAATACAAAGGCACACACGGCAGAAGCTTAAATCCACAAATATAATCTGCCTTCAACTTTCCGATGGTCTCAAAGCCTTCTAACTCTCTGCATCTTGACACAAGTCCAGTTAAATCATTGTTAAATTTTTCTGCTATTTTATCTTCCGCATTTTTTTGAAAAGCCTTTGAATGTGATGCCGCGTCAGGGAAGTGCCCCATTGATACCCAATCACCTGTTAAAGGTATCTCTCCTTTTCGACGAACATAGTCATAGATGATGATTTTTGACCAGGAGTGTTCAACATACTTTGCATCTGCAAAAAGGCCTTCATTATTGACCTCATACTCTTTATTCATCATTTTTAACCTAATCGAGCCCCTACCGTTTCTCTTATCGTAATTGCCGCCTATGGCATCTGCCGCCTCTTTGAGATCAATGTCCTTAATCTCTTTCTCTAATTCCCTGCTTACCCGTTTATAATTATTCTCAATAGTAACTACCGATTCTTGATCAACCGACACTTCATCTTCCTGTTTTACATAAGGACATTCAGACATCTTTCTCTGCGCACTGGTTACTTTCAATGCAAATGCCATACACGTAGATTCTCCACATTCTCCACAGTTATTTCCCGGTAATTTTTTGTAAATATCAATCATTAAAACTCAGGCACTTATTTCGTAAATTAACACAAAATTTTATTCGAATTCCTTATTCTTCCTTATTATCTGCAAACAGAGACCAATAGAGTTGAAAGAAAACAGCAGTTACTACTGCGTACAATACTGTAACGCAGAGGCTGTAAAAGGCCCATGATGGAAACCCGAGGATATTACTGGTACTGAATTCTGTAAAAAACCATGGTACCGATGCGACAAGAAGTAATGCTGAAATACAACATAATCTGAACTTTGTCATAAATTATTTTCAAATCCCAGTAATTTTAAATGATATTTTCATTCCAGAGAGGCGAGAATAACATAATAAGTAAATACAATATACAATATTCTCTTATACTAATCAACACACCACAGGAGATCTTTTGAAATATGAAAAATATCCAACAATAAGAAAATTAGCTATAAGACCCCAAACTCCTGCATGTATTCCCCACGGTTTGGGTACAATGGGCACCCCCATGTTTTCAGAAAACATGATAAACAGAGTTACGCTGATACCAATAGAGAGTCCACCCAAAATAGTAATTCCACGTATTGACTTAAAATGTAATCCCAGAAAAATTGCAGGTGCTACCTGACAGAGAACTTCAAGTTTCATCTCAGTAAGTCTCCATATTGTTTGAGGAAGGCTGGTGGCAAAATATGCCATACACGCCATTATGCTCCATGAAAATATTTTACCGGTACCGGTAAGATGAGATTGCGAAGCAGTTGGCCAAATCCGTCTGTATATGTCCTGAGTAAACAGTGATGAGATAGCCAGGAGGGCTGAATCTACGGTAGACATGATGGCTGCTACTGCTGCGGAAAGAAATAGTATTATAAAATATTTTGCACCAGGAATATACATCGCCATATCATTAAGTAAAAGCATGGTTATTTCCTCACTACCCCTTTTATCAAGTCCGGGGAACCTGTTCATACCAACCATTCCAGCTATAACCAGAAAAAAAGTTGTTACAAAGGGCATGAAAATCATTATTTGGAAAGAACGTTTTAGTGTTTTTGCGTCTTTAGCAGCATATATACGCTGAATAGCCTGCGGATAGATTGATATGCCGAAGAATATAATTATTATTGTGCTGAGCCATATTCTTTTCTGTGCAAAATCCGGTGGATGCCACATATCAGAATGAGACGAAATCAATTTCTCTGCTACTGCAGATATTCCTCCATATTGATACTCTATACCACAGAAAATAAACAGACATCCCGCAATAAGTAAAATACCCTGTATTGCGTCAGTCCATGCAACACTTCTCATACCTCCAAGCGTTTCATAAATAACCATAATTAGTGACAGTGTAATTATTCCCTGCACAAACGTTACTCTTCCACCTGTTGTAGCCTCAACTATATAACCTATAGCTTTTAAGTTAGTCAGTATATAACTACCCACTGTTATAATACAGACAATAGTGATAAATGTGGTTAATACTGGTGACCCGTATCTGTGCTCAATGTAGTCTCCTATTGTAATATATTTTTGTTTTTTTGAGAGGCGGTGAAGCTTCGGTGCATAAATTAAATATGCACCAATGACAGACATCATAAATGTAACACTTACAAGGAATGTATATCCCTGACGATATGATTTCCCCGCCATGCCAATTAATGTATTGCCACTATACTGTGTTGCATAGAGAGTGAGAAAAAGGACAAATAGTCCCATGCCGCGGCCACTTAAGTAGAAATCTGCCAGAGAGTCTTCTTTGCGTGCTAATCTACCTGCAATGCCTATCAGAAGGAGTGACACCAGGTACGCACTCATAAAAACAATACCCGTTGTATCGAGAAGTGCTATATCTTTCATGGTCGCTTTGCCTCTTCAGAAAGGCTTATCAAATATGTTTATTTTCCACTCTGGTGAAAGTCTGAATAAATTCTTTGAAAAAATAATCAGAAAAGTCGTTGTACCAAGCATTTCAAGAAACTCTTCAAGTGTTTTTGACATATGCCTGATTCGGTATTCATAAGTAGAGAAGAACCCGGCAATACCCATTTTCTCATATGTTTCTCCATCTATCCCCTCTACAAAATCCAGCCCTACTGCAACAGCATAAAGGCTGATACCACCTAAAAACCAATACCATAGCTTTCTTGAAGAAAGCTCTTGCCACAGGAACCATATAATAAAAATACCTATTGATATAAAAATTGGTCCAAAAACCAGTTGCCATGTATAGCTGGGGAAAAAATCATATGCAGAACCTATCACTCCTGTAACAGATTCAGAAGAATCATCAGATTCAAAAAAAACAACTTTAAAAGCGGTTCCAATACGTTCATGAAACTTAATAGCATCATCAATGCCAAGATAAATGAAAAAAGTTCCTATACCCGCCCAACAATAAAACTTTCGTATATAATTACCGCCCTTCATCTGCCTTCTCACACCAATGGCAGTTAACCAGACTACCGTTCCGACTGTAACAGCCTGAATACTGGAAAACCAATTAGAAAGGCTATCTTCACGGGTAATATTTAACATTCCTCTGATAGTGCTTATTGAGGACCATTTGTAGTGATTAATGAAGATATCAAGAAATACAATGACAAGTTCAAATCCCAGTAAGCTCCAGAAGACTCTTCTCGTAAATGATTTTGGATTTAAACTGATTTTGACAGGCATTTATCCTTGTTTCTTTCAAAGAGGTTATATTAAAGACAAGTTGTTTTGGTTTATATCATTTGATATTATCGAATTCAAATGAAAAAAAGCACTTGAATGTACCTGATTTCTATTATTCTCAATTAATCACATTATGTGGTGAAATATAAAGAAATATTATTTATGATATTTTATTTGTCAGAGTAAATTTTCTGTAGAAATGGAAATAACATTTTATTATAATCCATAAGTCTTTGCACTATTAATTTTTACATAATAAACTTTTAAGAAATGGACAAATAAATGAAGAAATCTGGAAGCAACAAAATATCATATCAAAAAATAGATTCAATCTCAGGTTTCACATTAATAGAGCTCTTAATTGTAATGGTAATCTTAGGGTTACTTGCCGCGTTGATTGTTCCAAAACTTATAGGCCGTGTAGGTGAGTCGAAACAAACAACGGCAAAAGCACAAATTGAATTAATATCTACAGCATTAGAAGTATACAAGCTGGACACAGGAAAGTATCCTTCACAGGAATCAGGACTGCAATCATTAAATTCGAAACCAGGTGATATACAAAACTGGAAAGGGCCATATATGAAAAAGAATAAGATCCCTGAAGATCCATGGGGCGCTGAGTATATTTATAAATATCCAGGTACGCATGGGGACTATGATCTCCTCTCTTATGGAGCAGATGGAACTGAGGGCGGCTCAGAAGAAAATAAAGATATAGTAAGCTGGGAATAAAAAACACGACTCCTCACAACCCTTAGTTCTAAATATGAAGTTATTTTTATCACCTGATAGTTTTATTTATAGTAATTGATGATATTTCCATGCCTTTTCGTAACAGCTTTGATAAGTGACACATAGACACGCTCCTCTCTCCCCGGTGCGTCAGGCACCGAGGGTTTTTTCTTAGTTAAGAAAGGATTGTAGACAAACGTAAATTCAATTATACGAGTGGACATTATCTATCATCACTTGCTATATCCTTCTCATGTATCCGTAATTTTTGAGTAGAATTTTACACGTGATAACCTTTGCAAGCCATTCAATAATTCCAAACAACCTGTATTGGCAACTAAACGATCTGTACAATTCCTGATTTATATTGATCAATAGCACTTTAACAACTAACACACTAAAGCATGTCAAAACTAGATGATAAAAATAGTAAACTTCTGGAAGAACTATTAGATGTGGGTAAAATAACAAAAGATGATTTAGAAAAAATTATACAACTACAGGAAAAAACCCACGAAAAGCCTGATAGAATACTGCTCAATCTTGGTATTATTTCAGAAGAAGACTTGCGGGATGCTCTTGGCAATTTGTTTAATTTGAAGACATGGCATAGAAAGAAAGAAGAGAAACTTCCCGTAGTTGATTGTTTACCTCAAAACTTTCTACACTCCAATAGAATTATACCAATTAAGCAACATGATGGCTATCTGGACATCGCTTTCACTGATCCATCTGATGAATCACTTGTGGAAGTGATAGAATTAACTACTGATAAACAGATAAATATCTTTGTAGGTTGTGAAAAAGATATTATTGCCTCAATAGAAGAAACATATGAAGATGAAACTGCAGAAGAAAATAAGTCTGCATACTCAATAGATCATGATGTTGTTGATGATATAGAAAAGTTGAAAGATCTTGCCTTGGAAGCGCCGGTCGTGAGGCTGGTAAACAATACACTTAATAAAGCTCTTGAGATTGGTGCAAGCGACATACATATTGAAATGTTTGAAAACAAGCCAAAACTCAGATATAGGATAGACGGAGTTCTCATAGACTATCCACCTCCTACACGCGATGTGTATTTTGCGACAATCAACAGGATAAAAATAATGTCACATCTGAATATTGCCGAAAAAAGACTTCCTCAGGATGGTAGAATACGTCTTAAGGTTGGTGGTAAAGAGATAGACCTCAGAGTGTCAGTAATACCAATGCTATATGGAGAGTGCATAGTGCTCCGTATCCTGGACAAATCAAACATCGTTCTAGACCTGTCTACGTTTGGATTCAGTGAGGATGTTCTGGGTAATATCAGAAAGCTTGTAAAAAAATCCGAGGGCATGATTCTGGCAACAGGCCCTACCGGTAGCGGCAAGACCACTACACTTTATGCTTCACTAAAAGAGATAATATCTCCTTCTTTAAAGATTATAACAGTTGAAGATCCGGTTGAGTACAGCCTTGAAGGAGTAAACCAGATACAAGTTAATAGTAAAGTAGGCTTGGACTTTGCTTCAGGCCTGCGTTCAATTTTGAGGCATGATCCTGATGTAATACTGGTTGGAGAGATCAGGGATAAGAACACTGCCGGTATATCTATACAATCATCATTGACAGGTCATCTTGTCTTATCAACACTGCATACGAATGATGCATCTTCCGCCTTTAATCGCCTTCTTGATATGGGCATGGAAGACTACCTGGTCTCTACATGCATCATTGCGGTCCTTGCTCAAAGGCTGGTAAGAAAACTCTGCGAATGCAAGGCAGAACACCATCTAGACAAAGACACAATGTCAAGGATTGGAATCAATAAAACAATATACCGTCCAAAAGGCTGTGTTGAATGCAGCCATACAGGATACAGAGGTAGAGTTGCTATTTCAGAACTGCTCATTGTCAATGATAATATCAGAAAAATGATAGTAAACCGTGAACGCTCAAATGTAGTACTGAAGGAAGCTATTAAAAACGGAATGAGGACACTCTGGCAGGACGGGCTCTTAAAAGTAGAAGACGGGATCACCTCACTGAGTGAACTTGAAAGGATAACTGATGATACTTCAGCTTAAGACGATATATATAGGAGTGTTTCATATGAAAACAAAAGTCAGAAAAAAACGCCTACAAACCTCTTTTTTCGAAGAATGCAGGCGTCTATATAACTGTATAATAAAGCAATATTGATAAAAAAATACCTAGCTGTTAACAACTGCTTTCTTTTTTCGTCTTCGTCTTAATTCCGTACCTGCTAGCCCTGCTATGCCGATTCCAAGAAGAGCAACGGTGGCTGGTTCAGGCACTGAAGCTGGAGCTGTAGCTACTGCTTCATAGTCTATCGTTAATATTGCCCGGTTTGTTCCCCAAATAGTCATGCCTTGGTTAAGTCCTGCTATTGTAAATGAGCCGGATAATAAGGCAGTCTCAAATGTAGGCAGGTCTATCGCAAACGTTGTGTTGTTAGCGTTAGCGTGGGTTGAATCACGCCATAGTCCTGGCGTACCATTGTCCTGCGTTACATTGGGAGGATTGAAGTCCGCTATTGTTGTCCCTCCGTTTTGCATTCTAAGAAAACCACCATCAGCATCAAGTAGGTCTATTTCCAAAGTTGCAAAATTAATGGTATCTATATTGGTTGCTTCAGCTACATATGAGTGGGTCCATGTCTTATTGAGAATAATCCAACCGTTACTGCCATTAAATGTCAGCGCTGATGACCCATCAACACTGTCTGCACCAACCTGATTCACTATTTGCAACCCGTATGAGTTCTTATTCATACCAAGACCAAACGAAATCAGACAAATGAAAATTATGGCTGTTAATTTAATTTTCACAGCTTTTCCCTCCTTCTATATAGATAGATTCAAAAATAATTTTATTACTTAGCACTACTTAATCTCATCAGTCTTATGATTCAATATCTAATAAAGACGTAAGTCTTTTATAATATGTTATTTATATGACTATGAAAAACTACAGACATCTACTATATTCATGTCCAAACGTTTGGTAATTATAGCAAAAGAACGGTGACCTGTCAATGAAAAATATAAAGAAAGGGGTTATGCAATTCAACCAAAAGTATTACAGAAAAAACAACCCGCTTTCGAAAGTATTTTTCATGTACTTCGAGCTTCCTGAGCGATTTATCGAATCGGGGTAGAGATGAGTAACTTGTAAGCCTTGGATCTCTATTAGGTTTTTCATTTCCTTGTAGATTCAGAAATCGTTTTGGCAGGGAGTATTGATAACATTTTCCTCTCTTCAATAGACAAAATGCGCCGAGGGTTTTTCGAGAGGTTTCCATTTTGGTGTTCTCTTAAGAGCGTGATTAAAAAAAAGATTTGTATAGCCCATAGAGATAATGACATGAACGCAGGTATTAACATTTGAAGTCGTTACTTATAGTGGCAGGATAACCACCCCCCTACTTCGTAGCACTCTGTTGTTGTCACACCCGCACGTAAAGAAATGATTAAATGTTATTTAATGACGAATCAGACATGTTAAAACATATTCTTCAAGTAATTTAATATTCCTGTAATTGGCAATTCCTTATGGGCATCTGGTGCTGTTCTTTTTTTCTTAGGCCCGGGTACTTTTCTAAACACACCTGGGACTGTCGTAATATAGTGTTGATCCGGTTTTTGAGAAAGTTTTTCTATTACATTCTCTACTTTTTCAACTTGAGATTTCGTTGCCTTCTCAATTTTAATATCGGTATTTTTTTCAGTAGTCACCTTTTTAGTGGTCTTCCTGACCGGAGTCTTTGCCGCTGCTTTTTGAGTTGCCAGTTTCTTTAACACCGGTTTTTTTCCTTTAACTGTTGTCGGTTTTTTTGCTGTTGATACCTTTGGTTTGCTCTTTTCAGAAGTTTTTTTTGTGACCTTTGTTACTACTGTTTTTTTCGTTTTGGGAGTTGCCTCTCTTTTAATAGAGCTCTTTTTCTTCTGGACTGAAGTTGTCTTCTTTGTAGTAGCACTTGTTTTCTTTGATATCGCTTTTTTTGAGGAGCTTCCAGCCTTCTCAACAGTTTTTTTTACTACTCTCTTTGGTTTTTCATTTGCCATAAATTTCTCCTTAAAGAATGTTTAAGCCGTTTTGCCATTCAAAACAGAATAACTTTAACATTTTTTTTTATAACAGTGATGGATTCAAAATAGTAAATCTAGTTAGACTAATCAGTAGCATTCGATCAGAATTTTGCAAATAAAAATAAATGCTCTAAAACTGTTATTTTCGCATTTTCCCAACTTAAGCTTGTCCTCGTATACTTTAATCGAGGAGCATACAAAGACAAGCTTAAGTTGGGAATCCAGATTAAACGATCCTCCTGGATACCCGATAAAGGAATTCCTGCCCGAATAGGTACAGGCAGGCGGGTAGGATAAAAGTGTTATCTACAAAAACCTAACCGGATATTTTTGAAGATTAAGGCATTTTCATTATATAATATTTCTAAACAATAACTGTTTAGAACTTACCATAATAAATTACTTAAAGTAATAGTTACAAGTAATAGTTACAAGTTATGGTTATAGGGTAATTTAACGATTTATTTGTTTATGTCAATAATATTCCGTGCAATCTTTCATATTCATTTGTTACAATTCAACCCATGTTGAACGAACTTACTATTTCCAACTTCGCCCTGATTGACAAGATTACAATAAAATTCGATGAAGGTTTAAATATTTTTACCGGTACAACAGGTGTCGGTAAATCTTTGATAATCGGTGCATTAAACTTCCTTCTTGGCAGTCGAGCAAATAATGAGATTGTTGGAAACAGCGATAAAGACGTTTCAGTAAGTGGATTATTCTTCATTAAAAGTTATCAAATTCGTCAAGGCATTAACAGTCATATTGATAATATTGATGATGAAGAGATTATCATACAGAGAGTATTGGACCACAAAGGCCGAAATAAATGCAAACTGAACAACCAGCCGATAACGGTCTCTTTATTGAAAGAGATCGGTGAACAATTGGTTAATATACATGGCCAACATGAACATGAATCACTAACTAACCCGTTTCAACAGCTTAGAACCCTTGATAGTTTTGGCAAGCTTGATAGTCTTAGAGGTGAATTTTCTAATATATATTGTAATGCCCTGGATAAAGTGAAGTTGTTAAACTCCTTAGACGAGAAACGGAGTGAAAGAAAGAAGCAGATTGAACTTTATAATTATGAAATAGATGAGATTGAAAGCGCACAATTGCAAAAGAAAGAAGATGAAAACCTGGAAGAGGAGCGTTATATTCTCGCAAACTCAGAGAAAATCCAAAATGTACTTTCATTATGTTCTAACAGCTTATATGAGTCAGATCACTCTATAATTGACGGGTTAAAAGAGATTGCGACCGAACTCTCAAAAATTATGGATGTTGAAAAAGGGTTTAAAAATAGTTTAGAAGTGTGTAACCAGACTATTTATCAGTTAGAAGATATCGCAAATAAACTGAGAAACGATATAGAAAAGTATGATTATGATCCGGGGAGATTGGAACAAATTGAGGAGAGAATAGAAACAATTAGAAGCCTTAAAAGGAAATATGGTGATTCAATCGAGGATATTCTTTCTAAAAGAGATAATACTAGTGTAAAGCTGGAACAAATGTTAAAGGAGAATGAGGATACAGAGATCATAGAGTCTGAACTGAAAAAATTAAAGAATGAACTAATTAATACGGGTAAAACGCTGACACAAAGCCGTAATAAATCTGCTAAAAAGCTATCCTCCCTTATCAAAACGGAATTAAAAGACCTGGGAATTACTGACGGAAAATTTGATATTAACGTATCTGCATTAGACAGCACCAATACGGAACTGGTGGTAATAAAAAATGCCAACCGTTCCGGGTTCGACCGTGTTGAGTTTATGTTCTCATCCAATCCGGGAGAGAAGCTTAAACCGCTCAGGAAGATTGCTTCCGGGGGTGAAATCTCAAGAATAATGCTAGCATTGAAACGACACCTGGCAATGTCAGATCAGACTCCTGTCCTGATATTTGATGAAATTGACGCCAATATTGGAGGCAGAATGGGACGTGTAATCGGCGAAAAGCTAAGACTGGTCGCACAGTCACATCAAGTTATCTGTATAACCCACCTGCCACAGATCGCGAGTTATGCGGAACAACATTTTAAGGTAAATAAAACCGTCAGGAGCAATAAGACATCTGTAACTATCGATAATCTTTCTTCAAAAGAGCAACTTGAAGAGATTGCGGAAATGATAAGAGGTGAGGAGAAGAGCATTGTGACAAGGAAACAGGCAAAAGAGATGCTTGATGACGCAAAAAAATTTATGAAGCAGATGTCAGTATCTAAGCGGTAAATCATATAGAATTCATGCTGTAAAGCATTCTAGACATATGGCTTACACAGCTTTGATGATTGATTGATTTTGCCAGAACCAGTAATATGTTAAATAAGAGTTGTTTAATTATAAAATTACATTGAAATCCTACAGGTTTTTGATTTAATACACAAATTCTAAACTAGATAAATAGATAGGCAGAATCAATCAGCACCTTAATACGGTTTTGTTTAATCATTAATTATGAGAACATTCGCTAAATTATTTGCTAAATCACCGTTTGCACCACTTCTGAAGCATATGCAGGAAGTAAACGGCTGTGTAACTAAAACAAAAGAGATTTTTATTGCATTAGAAAAAGGTGATAAGAAATTAGTTGGAAAGTTAGCCAAAGAGATTTCAAAACAGGAAGCTAGAGCAGATACCACAAAAAATGAGTTGCGTAATCATCTCCCTGGTGGACTTTTTATGCCTATAAGTAAAAGTGCGTTATTAGAAATTTTATCATTACAGGATGATATAGCTGATGACTGTGAGGATATAGGGATTTTACTTACACTTAAGGAACTTACTCTAAAAGATATTTTCAAAGATGATTTCAAAAACTTTTTAGATAAGAATATTGAAACATTTGAACTCGTTAAAATTATCATAGAAGATTTTGATAATTTGCTTGAAACATCTTTTGCTGGGCGTGAAGCAGAAAGAGTGAAGTCTATGGTACAGGAAGTTGCCCTGAGAGAACATGAAGCTGATCTCTCTCAACGGCAGTTACTTAAAAATATATTCTCTAATGAAGACCAGTTTACACATGGCGAACTCCAACTGTGGTTATTGATTTTAAAAGAAATCAGGACTCTATCCAACACTTCTGAAAAATTGGCTCATCGTATCCGCAATTTACTAGATCTTGAATAAATAATACTAGAGAGATTCACCTTGAGCCCAGAAACCATACTTATTATTCTTGCTTTAGTCATCAGCTTCTACATGGCATGGAACATCGGCGCGAATGATGTCGCCAACGCCATGGGAACATCTGTTGGATCAGGAGCGCTAACACTTAAATGGGCAATAATAGTCGCTGCACTGATGGAGTTTGCCGGGGCTTTTTTAGTAGGTTCTCATGTCACAAACACTGTCAGAAAAGGGATTATAGAGCCTGTTGTGTTTACCGGCCACCCAAACAGTTATATCTATGGCATGATGGCGGCATTGCTGGCGGCAGGCGCGTGGCTTAATATTGCTTCGTTCAGGGGCTGGCCTGTTTCTACGACCCACTCAATAGTTGGTTCAGTGTTGGGTTTCGGTATTGTATTCAGCGGATTTTCTTCTATTCACTGGGATACGGTCTCACAGATTGCTGCGAGCTGGGTAGTATCTCCCTTACTAAGTGGAACAATCTCTTTTCTGATTTTCTGCCTCCTGCGCAAGATGATTTTTTATTCCAAAACTCCTGTTAAATCTGCACAGAAGATGACCCCCTTTCTGGTTTTTTTTGTTCTTGGCATTTTAACACTGGTGATGGTTTTTAAGGGCTTAAAAAATCTCCATATGGACCTATCGCTTTACGATGCCTTGATACTCGCAAGTCTTATCGGATCAATTGGAGCTTTAGTGAGCATTCCACTGGTCAACAGGATCAATTCAACATCAACAGAAGAGAATCATGACGACCATATTGACCCAAAGGTAGAAAAAAGCATGTTGAAGGTTGTTATGCATCTGAGAAGAGTGAAAGAGTCAACTACCGGAGAGCTTTCAGACGAAGTAACTAAGATATTGGATAGTTCAGAAAAAATTTCAAATCAGCTTGAAAAATACACTCACATAAAACATGTAAGTACTGATTATCTGACAGTAGAAAAGATTTTTGTTTATCTACAGATATTGAGCGCCTGCTTTGTAGCGTTTGCTCACGGAGCTAACGATGTGGCTAACGCTATCGGACCTTTAGCAGGAATTCTTTCTGCTGTCAGTTCAGGTGTAATTGAAATGAAAGCCCAGGTTCCTTTGTTTGTTCTTTTGCTTGGAGGTCTGGGTATTGTCATCGGACTTGCGACATGGGGATGGCGGGTTATTGAAACTATCGGTAAATGTATTACAGAGCTGACTCCGACAAGGGGATTTGCTGCTGAATTCGGGGCCGCAATAACAATAGTTTTAGCATCTAAGCTGGCATTACCTGTATCGACAACACACACTCTTGTAGGTGCTGTCCTTGGTGTTGGACTTGCCAGGGGTTTGAATTCTTTAAATCTATCAACTATTCGCGATATACTCATTTCTTGGGTTATTACAATACCAGCCGGCGCGGGCATCACTATTGTTTTCTATTATATTATCAGATACGCATTTACCGGACAATTTGCCTAATGTGCAGACGGCAGGTTACCAAAACATTATAACCACTCATATCGGGATTAATCGTAGTATTATTTTTTTGTAATTTCTTATTATACAACAATATTTTAGAAGTTGATTTTTCACATTCACCATTTATAATTAAACGTTTTAATCATTTGACTACATTATGAAGAAGTGCCCGAACTGTTCAAGTCTTGTACAATTTAAAGAGATGACAGGCGTTATCTATGGTTTTATACCGTCTTGCAACAAAAATACGTATGAATGTACAAACTGTAAAAAGACTATAGGCGGATTAAACTGGTTCCTTATTTTCTTTTACTTTTGTCTGGGTACTCTTCTTATATTAGAAACATTTTTTTTAGGCTTTAAATTATTGCCACTACCTCTTAACCTTTTTAATTTACTGCTGGGAACAGGTGCATTCTTAATTATTATAAAAGGATTTCGCCTTAGAATTACTTCTAAGCAGAATGACGAGGAGAATTAAGCATTGAAACAACTAAAAATAAATTTTTTTATATATTTGAACGTTTTATTATCTTGTTTGTTTATATCAATCATATTTGGAGGAAAAATAATGGCAGAAGGCCAGACTAAATTCAACATAGATTTTCTTGATCAGGTAGAACCAATTAAAATGAAAGATCCTCTTGCCGTCGCTTTAGGGGCGATGGATAAAGACGAACCGTTTGTATATAGATATGAAGATGCGGTAAAGACAGCAGGACATTCATGCCCAGCTGTCTCCGGCGCCTATCGTTTAACACAGACTGCGTTAAACCATCTACATGGAAATGAAATACCTGTAAGAGGGAATATTAAGGTGACATTCAGAGGTGGTATTGATTACCGGGTTAATGGCCCGATTTCTCAAGTTGTCACGCTTATAACTGGCGCTGCCGGGGAAAGTGGATTTCATGGATTAGGAGGCGGAAAGTTCAACAGGCATAATTTACTGACATTTGATGACAGCAGCGAAGCTCCTGCAGGCGCTATCTGTTCGGTGATTTTTGAAAGACTAGACAATGGGAAAAAAGTAGAAGTATCATATAATAATAGCATGCTGCCTGCTGATCCTAAGATGGGAGAGTTAATGCCTCTGTCAGTTAGCGGAAGCGGCACTGATGAGCAGATAAAAGAGTTTGGCAAGCTCTGGCACGATAGAATTAAAGTGGTGCTGATTGGCAATATGGAAGGAATGTTTGTTGTAAAAGAGTGATTCTTTATCTTGAAAAACAATAATTTTCAAGATAGTCTAACATGGATAATGCTAAAGACTGCAAATAAGGTAATACCTAGGACTCTAGATATAGAAAGCTTATGAATTATTAACTAATAAACACCCACTACCCCTCCTTTTAAAGGATGGGATTAAAGTCTTCAGTGTTTTCTTATCTCTCACTGTTTATAGAGTAATTGATATTGGCTACTGGCTCTTATAATCCGTTAAGCAGCCAGTAGCGTTTTCTTTGCTGAGTATACATAGGTTATACCGGAACAAATAGTAACAATAATTGTGATCCACATGAAAGCTGTAACCATATATTCTGCCCAACTTATATTTTTAAAGTGAGCGTAGTAAATAATCATGGCACAAATAGTCCACGACTGAATAAACATCTTGGTTTTCCCCCATATATTACTGGCAAATTTAACACCTTTTGATTCGGAAAAACCCCTTATACTACTAACCAGAAATTCTCTGGCCACTATTGTAATTACCATCCATGGCGCTATAATCTCTTTTGCAATATCCACAAAGATAATAAATGTACCACAGATAATAACCTTATCAACAAATGGATCAACGAGTCGTCCTAAGTCTGTAGACAGCTCCCATTTCCTGGCTAAATACCCATCCAGCCAATCAGTAGCAGCCGCAACAAAAAAGATAACAAGGGCCACATCAAGATACCTGTAAGTCAGAAAAACAAAAAATACTATAGCAAGAAAGAGCCGGGAAAGTGTGATTCGGTTTGGAATATTAAAAATTACACTTCTCATAATACTAAACTCTTCTTCCTCTGTTTCAGCTCCAACATTTTTATTTCCCATGATTAATAGTTTAAAAAAAAATTGTGCAAATAATTATCCTATCTTTTGAGAGGATATGTATAAACCAGAAAATCTATTTAATTCTGCTGTGACTCCCACTCATCAAGCGTAACAAAAACTTCTCTTGCCTGGCTCCCTTTATATTCACCAACTATACTATCCTCTGCCATCAAATCTATCAACCTTGCCGCACGAGAATAGCCAATCTCCAATCTGCGTTGCAGCAATGATACAGATCCACGCTGTGTTTCTAAAATAATTCTTACTGCTTCTTCATAAAGTTCATCTTTTGTTGCATTGCTCTCTTTTAAAGACCCCTGCCATACCTTTAATTCCGGACTGAATTCCGGCTTAGACATATCTTTAAGGAAATCAACAATCCTATTGATCTCATCATCGCTGACATATACTCCCTGTACTCTTGACAATTTGGATGTACCTGGCGGCAGAAACAGCATATCTCCCTTACCTAAAAGTTTTTCCGCTCCGTTTTGGTCTAAAATTGTCCGTGAGTCAACCTTGGAAAAGACATGAAATGAAATCCTTGAAGGTAAATTAGATTTTATCAGCCCGGTAATTACATCAACTGACGGCCTCTGAGTTGCGACAACAAGGTGAATTCCAACTGCCCTGGATTTCTGAGCAAGTCTGATAATTGAAGCTTCTACCTCTTTTGAAGCAACCATCATCAAGTCCGCTAACTCATCAACAACTATGACCATACAAGGCATGAAAAGCGGAATATCACCAAGGCCTGTATCGCCTTCCGGATCTAGTCTCTTTCGTTTCTCAGAATCACTTAATTTATTATAACTTTTAAGATCCCTGACACCAGCCCTTGCCAGCAGAGAATATCTTTCATCCATTTTAGTGACAGCCCATTCAAGAATTCCAGCAGCCTTTTTCATATCAGTTACAACAGGTGCTATTAGATGAGGAATATCTTTAAAAGATGAAAATTCCACCATCTTCGGGTCTATTAATATTAGTTTCAACTCTTCAGGTCTCTGGAAAAGAAGCATGCTTAATATTATTGAATTAAGGCACACGGATTTTCCTGAACCTGTTGTTCCGGCAACTAATAAATGCGGCATTGCAGCAAGATCAGATATCAATGGGTAGCCGGCAATATCTTTTCCCAACAATAGAGGTATAGTACGTTTGTGCATCTCTTTACTTGCTGTCTCGTACAACTCTCGCATCTGAACAGGCTTTCTATGTGTATTTGGAACTTCTATTCCAATAGTAGATTTCCCAGGAATAGGCGCAACAACACGTATGCTTGGAGCCTTCAGTGCAATGGCAATATCATCAGAAAGATTTATTATCTTCCCAACCTTTGTACCAGGCGCCAAATTCAGTTCATACATCGTGACGGAAGGGCCTTTTTCCAAACCTACAACCTCAGCAACAATTTTGAACTGTTCTAATGTCTCTTTTAATACGGTCGCCTTCTCCATGACGTGTTCGTCGCTGTCATGTATATGTCTTTTAAGTTGGTCCAGAAGTAAAACCGGTGGCAGGATATAGTTTGTATCTTCAAACTTGTTGTGCTTTCCTTTAGGCACAACAAGTTCTTTCTCTCTTGAAAAAAAAGTCCTCTTTCTTGGCTTTAGTTTCACAGCCTGTGGCGGCGGAGACGGAGGCACAACACTGACAAATCCTTCATCTTCATCCTCATCCTCTTTTCCTTCTTCATGCTCTTCGCCAACAGCATCTGCCCTTTCCGTTTCACATTTAGCGTTTATTAAACATTTATCTACAACCTGAGTATTATCTTCTACTAAAGGTTCTAAATGTTTTTCTTTTGACAGTATATCTGTTTTTATAACAGATTTTGATTTAAATATTTTCCTTATTTCCTTATACGTCCATATAAAGAATGTATCTAACGGTTTATTGGAAATAAGCATTATGGAAATAAGGAACCCCAGCGTCAACAAAATACATGCACCCGGAATACCCAGGTATTCTGTCAATCTAAATGCGGCTATCATCCCTATAATACCGCCTGTTTCAAGTGGATTTGTAAATAAACTGGTAAAATTCTCAAGGATTCCCAGTATAGGTGAAATAGAAACAACCAACAATATTCCACCAATCATTCTTGCCCATAGAATGTCTATTCTCTTCTTTATAAATAACAATACGCCCAAAGCACCAACCAGGAACGCAAACAGATATGATGTTATTCCTATGCATGTCAGCAACCAACCGGAGATACTGGCCCCAATCTTTCCACAGTAATTTTGTACTGGGCTATTTACAGGATAATTTGCAAATGGAGGGTCATTTGGCGAGAACGTCGCAATACTTATCAATAAAAATATTCCAACAGTACAGATAACAATTGAATATGCCGAATGAAAAACTCTAGTTCTTTCCATATAAATTAGCCCCTTCTATTGCTAATTTATTATATTCCTGCCTGTCGGCAAGAACTTTTATATAAAATTTTATAGAGCATCTGAACATTATATTTAAGAAGCTAATGAAACAAATATCTAATGTCCGGTATGCCCAAAGCCACCTTCTCCTCTAAGCGTCTCATCCAAATCATCCACTTCTTCGAGTTTGGCATGGATAACCGGCTGGACTACTAATTGGGCAATACGCATACCTCTCTCTATGATAAAACTCTCTTTACCTTGATTGCATAATATAATACCAATTTCACCACGGTAATCACTATCTATAGTTCCCGGTGAATTAACTAATGTTATTCCATATTTCAAGGCCAGTCCGCTCCTAGGTCTGACTTGTGCTTCATAACCAAAAGGCAACGCAATAAATATCCCCGTAGGTATTAGTTTGATTTCATTTATTTCAACAATAGTTTGTTCTTCAACTGCTGCGTAAAGGTCCATACCGCTTGCAGCCTGGCTCATATAACCAGGCAATGGCAGATCTTCGCAACCATTTTTTCTCTTTATCTTCAGATTAATTTTCTGCATCACTTACTCTCGAATATTTATATAAGGACAAATCGTCGACTCGAATGAATCCTTACCAGTGTAACGGCATATAGACGTTCTGTCGGAATAAAACTTCCCACAATAATTATGTGTTATTAAGTTTGTCTACTATTGTTTGAATTATTATCTCTACGTCAGCCATCCGCCCAACGCCTGTTTTCCCGGAAGCAAGTCTTCCCTTTTCCGGACCGACAAAGTGATAACCCACTTCCTGAAGAATAGTTATATTTCTTTGTGTTATAGGGTTCTTATACATATTTTCTTCCATAGCAGGAGCTATTATCACAGGAACATCGGATGCAGTAACAGTACTGGTTAAAGCATCATCAGCTATACCAGAAGATAGTTTGCCAATAATATTCGCTGTTGCCGGTGCTATTACAACTATATCCGCTTTATGTGCAATGGAAACGTGGTGAGGGTTGTACACACTTTCATCAATAAAGATATCTGTAACAACTTTATTCTTAGAAAGTGTTCTGAATGTCAGTGGGTGAATAAAACTCTGTGAGGACTTTGTCATTATAACAGTAATATCATAGCCCTTACTTTTTAACTTAGATACAAGTATTGCCGCTTTGAACGCAGCAATACTTCCTGTAACACCTAATATTATATTTTTAACCATTTCAGATCAGGATTAGATTATGCTTTTTCACTATAGTTTAACAGATAATCAGTCGTCCTGATGAAGAGACTACAAACATATGAACAAGTCACAGAATCTCACGGCACTAAATCATATCAAAAGAAACTATATTTGCAAGATCTCTTCGATCTCTGTTATTGCATCATCTAATCTATCGTTAATAACACAATAATCATAATGCCTGCTGGATTCCATCTCTTTCCTGGCAGCCACAATTCTCTTATTGATCGTATCTTCGTCTTCTGTAAGTCTATTTTTCAGTCTAAATTTCAGGGTTTCAACATCAGGCGGCATAATAAATATATGAATAGAGTCAGGCATTTTTTTCATAATCTGCATTGCGCCTTGTACATCTATAACAAGCAAGATTATTTTTTTTTCGCCTACAGCTTCTTCTACCGGGCCAATTGGCGTTCCGTACAAATGGCCACAATATTCAGCGTATTCTATAAATTTATTGTTCCTGATAAGCGCCTCAAACTCATTTCTTTTCACGAAGTAATAATCAACACCATCTCTTTCACCCTCTCTTGGCTTTCTTGTAGTGTAAGAAACTGATTGTTTTATTTGAGGGTTCTTCGTCAGTTCCTTACAAATCGAACTCTTACCACACCCTGAAGGTCCTGAAATTACTACAAGACCACATCTTTTTTTATTAACCGACACATTACACCCAAATATACTATTAATGTCTATTGGCTTACTCTATATTTAATATCTGTTCTTTAATTCTTTCAATATCAGTCTTAATCGAAATTACATCTTTTATAATATCCGAGTTATTTGCTTTGGATGCAATAGTATTTGCCTCACGAAACATTTCCTGTACTATAAATTCCAATTTTCTGCCATTCGGTTCTTCATTATCCATCACATTGTCAAACAATAAAATATGACTTTTTAGCCTTCCAATTTCCTCTGAAATATCACATCTGTCAGCAAAAATTGCAATTTCCTTATGTAGGTCGCTCTCTTCTATCTTGCTATCTGTACCAGCCAGTAGAGTAGATATCCTGTCTTGAATTCGGGTGCTATAATCCAAAACAACTTTAGGTGCCATTGTTTCAATTTCATCCAGCAACGCGGAAATTTTATTCTTCCACTTGTTTATTTCCGTTCGGAGATTCTGGCCTTCAGCTTCTCTCATTTTCTTCAGATCATTAATCGAAAGTTTAACCACCTGTTCAAGTTCATGCCAGAAACCATCATCCTCTGTTCTGCCGTTTCCAAGATCCTTTTTATATTCCAAGACTCCCGGAAGTGATATAAGATTGTCTAATGTAACATCCTGCTGAAAGGATATTTCTTTACGCGCTTCACCAATAATGTTGTAATATTCTTTTAAAACGTCTTTATTTACCACACACTTTGGCATCACATCACATGATTTATATTCTATTGTCAAATTAATTGTTCCACGAACCAACTCTTTCTTTAACAGTTTTTCAATCTTATCTTCAAACTCCGCTAACAGTTCCGGTATCCTGATGTTGAGCTTTAAATATTTGTTGTTTACTGAACGAATTTCAACAACGATTGCCTTCAATTCATTCTTCAATTCTGATCTACCAAAACCAGTCATGCTCTTAATCATTTTTCCGTTTCTTCAGTTAAGGATTTAGCTTTAGTTTCTATATTTTCTTTATCTTCACCAACAACTTCTACAGCCTTCATTCCCACTGATTTTGCAGATCCCACTGCTTCATCAATCTTATCCTGAGATGTAGTGCTTTCCGCATGTTCAACGTGCTCACCAGGTGCATGATTATGGCCCTCATGTTCATCGACAGCACCATCATGCTCACCATGGTCGTGTTGAAGCGATGCAGGCGCACCGCCCCGAACGGTATCGACCCCGTGCATTGATGTCAAAGTCATCTTTGTCAAGAAGAGAGTAGCGACAATAAAGACTGCTCCGACAAGATAAGTAACCCTGGCCAGTATTCCTCCAGTCTGTGTTCCTACTGCAGACTGATCTGACAAGCCACCTATAGCAGCCAGGCCACCTCCTTTTCCCGATTGCAACAGCACGCATCCAACGAGGACAACACATGAAAATATTAATAATGATTTCAACACCGTAGACCAGCCAAGAATAAAAAAAACGGTCAGCAAGCCAAAAATAATAACCACTGCCGCAATCCATTTTAAATTCATAAAAATTACCTCTTATAAAACAAATAAAAAACTTACTTAATAAAATAAAATCGTTAAAAAAAGAAGTCTATGCATGCCTTACTGCACCAGACACTATGTCTAAGAATGAATCAGGATCCAGACTCGCCCCACCAACCAGGGCGCCATCAATTTCAAGTTGACCCAGGAGTTCCTTCGCATTATTAGAATTTACGCTTCCACCATATTGGATTCTAACACTTTGAGCAGTACTATTGTCGTATTTTTTTCTAATTATATTTCTGATGCATGCGTGTACTTCATTAGCCTGGTCCGGTGTTGCTGTCTTTCCTGTACCAATCGCCCACACAGGCTCATATGCTATCGTTAATCCTTTAACCTGTTCAGATGTTAAATTTTCCAGACTTCCTGATAACTGGCCATCCACAACCTCATCGGTTTTCCCGGTATCTCTCTCTTTTTGACTTTCGCCAACACACAGAATTGGACATAAGCCATTTAATAATGCTGACTTAATCTTAGAATTTATTATATGATCTGTTTCTTTAAATATTGTTCTTCGCTCTGAATGACCGATTATCACATGAGTACAACCAATATCCCTGAGCATTTCCCCTGAAATCTCACCGGTAAACGCACCACTCTTTTCCATACTCATGTTCTGTGCGCCCACAAACACATTGCTGGATTGCAAGATATCACATATATCCTTAAGATAAACAAACGGAGGAAATATTCCAACATCTACAGTATTAGAATCCGCCAATCCTTCACAAATAGATTTTGCAAGGTCTCTGGCTTTATTTAGTGTCAAATTCATCTTCCAGTTACCAGCTATAAATTGTTTCTTCATCTTTTTACAGAGTCAACGGGAAAAGATCCCATAATTTTCATATCTATACACCTCCTACCAACTTCTTTAAGTGCTCGCTCAACATTCTCGTCATTCGCATGTCCGGCAAAATCAATAAAAAAACAATAATCCCATGCTTTTTTTCTTGTCGGCAGAGGCTCTATATCCGCAAGATTAATATTATACTTTTTGAATGGTTCCAGTATCTTAAATAGAGCACCAGACTCGTTTTTAGTATGGCACATAATAGCAGTCTTATCGTTACCTGTTCGCGGAGGAAACTCCCTACTCAACACAAAAAACCTGGTGATATTATTCGCGTAATCTTCAATATTCCGTCTGAGAATTTTCAAATCATAAAGCCGCGCTACTTCCGAGTGTGCAATTGCTGCTGAGAACTTTTCCTTTGATGCAATTTTAGCGGCTTCAGTCGTACTTCCTATATCCAGAAGATCAACCTTTTCAAAATTATTTGCCAACCAGAGCTTACACTGAAAAAGAGCCTGAGGCTTTGAATATATTCTTTTGATTTCACTTTTCTTGCATTTTGCCATCAAATTGTGATGAACAGGCATGATAATTTCAGCACAAATCTTTACATCACACTCAATAAACATATTGAGAGTCTCCCTGATACCCCCCTCAGTTGTATTTTCAACAGGTACAATACCGTAGTCAGCATGCTCACTTTCAACATCCCTGAACACGAAATCGATTCCCTTCGACGGAACATACTCAATCGAAGAACCGAATTTTTCTTTTGCAGCGAAGAAACTGAACGTACCTTCAGGTCCTAAATATGCAACCTTAACCGGACGCTCCAGCATTATCGAACCTGCCATAAGTTCTCTGTAAATAGCAAAGAGACATTTGTCAGTTAACGGCCCAGAATTTTTAGCAGAAATCTTCTCAAATACCTGTTTTTCTCTATCCGCCGCGTAAATTTGTGCATTTTTTCGATTTTTAATGGCCCCTATCTCTTTTACAACCATTGCTCTTTTATTAAAAAGATCAATAATCTTAGAATCTAAGGCGTCAATTTTCCTCCTTAAGCTGGTGAGAGTCATATGCTGTTTTCAGTTCTGAGAACTACATAAATATTATAATTTCAGTAGGTTATAGAATATTACAGAACTTAAAAATATAACAGAACATGCACATACTGTCAACAAAATAACAATACAGGAATAATACCATTTCTCTTCTTTTTCTCTTTTTTTTTATTTGTTGACTGTTCTAAAAAACCAGATAAAATAAGACGATAGTAAGACCTATGAAATCTTTTAACTTGTTGCATTTAAATATCTTTCATCAAATAAACAGATCAAGTGTATAAATCGATATCCCGATGCATCTCACCAACAATAACAAGTTGTCTGTTTTGGTCTAACTATTTGCCTGCATCATTTAAATCATAGTTTTGTACATATTTGTATTTGTCATAGCTAAATCAATAAATTCAGATTTTATATTCCGTTGTGTTGTATTAACCTATATATGTTATGTTTTATAAGTATTCAGTATGTACCTCGTATTATTTTAAATTTATTCAGATATTATAATCTACTAATTTTTACTTATTAAAAGGATGTTTTTCAGGTGCTAAAGATATGGCTAATGAACCGGTTACAATGTTTAAACAGAGGATGGGGATTTTTGTGGACGTGCAGAACATGTTTTATTCAGCAAAAGCACTACACCAATCAAAAATTGACTATAGTAAATTATTACAGGAAGTTGTGGAAAATAGAGAATTAATCAGAGCTGTTGCTTATGCAGTACACAAACCTGATGTTGATCAGTCCGGCTTTACTGATGCCCTTAAAAGATTAGGCTATGAAATAAAAACAAAAGAATTACGTCTAAGGCCGGATGGGACAGCCAAGGGTGATTGGGACATGGGAATAGCCATAGATACTATTGCAATAGCTCCAAAACTTGATACAATAGTGCTCGTTTCAGGGGACGGTGATTTTGTTCCTCTTGTGGAGATGTTAAAAGCTCATGGCTGTCGAGTAGAAGTTGTATCATTTCGTAAAAGCACTGCCGTCGAGTTGGTCGAAGCATCTACCAAATACACGGCTATTGAAGAATCTATGTTATTTAAGGAAAAAAAGTTCGTTAAAAATGACACAAACAGTTGATAATAAAGAATTGGAAGAAAAACTTAGGGCATGTCAGAAGAAACTTGCTTATTCTTTCGATAACGTTAAACTGCTTGAGAATGCGCTGACGCATACATCTTTTAAAACGGCTTATAATCCTAGTAATGAAAGGTTGGAATTTCTTGGTGATGCTATTCTGGGAATGGTAATCTCTGAATATTTATTTAAAAAATTCCCTGATTATTCTGAAGGCAAATTAACAAAAATTAAATCAGTTGTAGTAAGCCGCGCAACATTGGCCAAAATTGGGGCGGAGATGGGCTTGAAACAATTCATCTCTGTAGGAAAAGGATTGATGACAAGTCGTTCATTTCCAAAATCGCTTATAGCAAATGTATTTGAAGCGATCATAGCTGCGATTTATTTTGATAGTGGATTAAGAGCTGCTTATGATTTCACCCTCAGATGCCTGAAGAATGAAATCGATATTGTATGTAACAACAAGCACGACAAGAATTATAAATCTATGCTTCAGCACTTTTGTCAAAGACAGCAGGGGCATATTCCCAGATACAAGATAATTAAGCAGAGCGGCCCTGATCACGATAAGACTTTTGAAGTAGTAACCTTAATTCACAATGTAGAACATTGTACCGGATTAGGAAATAATAAAAAGGAAGCAGAGCAAATTGCAGCGAGAAAAACATTAGAATTACTTGAAGTAAACACTGATAACATTTAAGGAAAAAACATGGTAAAACGAATAAACAAAAAGAAAATAGTTAGTATATGCCCTTCAAGGGTGTCAAGGTCAGTATGCCCGAGCATAAAAAAGACAAGACGTATAAGGCAAGATTTGTTCAGGCTGCAGAGAGACCCTTCTATCACTGAAAAAACAATCGATAAGATGCGGCTGAAACTTAAGCAGAAGAAAAATCAGGGAATTGCCGTTGATTGCGAAGGTTGCAAATACAATGTTGTACAAGGGGAAGCCGTGCCTGTATCTGCAGCAACTGCATAACGCGGTACAACCATAACCTGAAGTGTCTAAAGCTGTAAGAAGTGACTTGATTAAAACCGTTTTTCTTTACAACTTTAGACACTTTCTAATTTACAAGCTTACCTATTTCATCTGTAACTGCCAATACCTCTTCTCTACTTAACTGAGGCTTAATAACCTCTGTGTTGTTACCTTCTCTAATATTATGCAACACCTGATATTCCTGATCATCCGATTTGTGTGTTGACACCAACTTAAGTACTTTTTTCCTCAATAAATACAAAGAGATTACATACCTGAAATTCACTCTTGACAGATCTTTTTCATTCTCAAGCTTATTAAACAGATCGTAAAAAACATCTATTTTCGCGTATCTCTCAACCTTTTCAGGCTTTTTCGGTATCTTAGTCTTCCAGTATGAAAAAATATTCTCATCATCTTTTTTGTTCCAACACTCAACACAAAAATCTTTTCTTATAAATGCATTATTTTCATCATAGAGAGCGGAAAGATAAACCTCTTCTTCCGGGAATTCCTTTACACAAAGGTGACAGGCATGAGAACCTTTATTTATACTCCATTCCATCTTGGTATTCCTTTCTTACAATCACTTTCATAGTAAATGTGCACTACAGACAGAATAATATGAATATTGATTTGAACATCAAATTAAAAAACAATTTGAGCACTTACTCTTGCAGAACTACACGTGTCTTTGCCTTAACAAAATCAAATAGCTCCTCAACATCTTCGTTCTTCATACGTATACAGCCATTAGACATGTTTTTGCCAATTGAGTCGGGATCGATTGTACCGTGTATACCGTATCCATAAAGATCATCTTTGTCCTCAAACCCGATCCAGCGCGTACCTAATAAATTTTTTGGATGACCAAATTTATATACTCCATCCGGAGAATACCATGTTGGATTAATTAATTTATTATCAACAACAAACGTCCCTACCGGGGTTTTATCAGACTTGCCTATCCCGATGGGGTATTGTTTTATAAAATGGCCATTAAGCAAGATTGTTAAAGTATAATCGCTTTTGTCGACCAGAAGTGACAATTCCCCTGTCAAGATTTTCAATCGTTCACCAATCTTAATGAGAGTCCTGGACTTATTGTTTACACGCATAATAAATTCGTAACTGGTATTATATTTTTTTGCTATTTTAACCAGGGAATCACCCGGTTTAACTTCATAAAAATGAGCATCAGGACTTGGAGTCCTGGAGAATACAAGTATATTATTTAACTCATCAAGCTGTTTTTTTATCTCAGATCTTTTTTCCAGATCCAACTCCTTGAAATAGAGATCTGACAGAGCATTTCTTGCTTCAAATTTTTTACCGTTATTTATATACTCTGAGATTAATTTATAAGAATGTCCGTTATTATCTTCCTTCTGCTTCACGATATCATTTGTCTTCTTTCCGTCAACACTCTTTTGCGCATTATCTTTACCATTCCCTGCGTCCGCTTCATCAATTGTAAATAAAATATCAGTGTTGCTGATATGACCATCTTCCTCATCTGTGCTCTCAGGCTTGAGAAAAGGATTTGATGATACTTTTCGTACAGTTTTTATTGTCCTATCGTTACCAAACGCGTATTCTATAGTAACAAAATATTCTTGAATTAAGAGAAAACACGCCAGGCTGATTATGACTCTGTATATTAAATATGCCATTTAAAAACCTCTATAATATTTGTTGATTCTTCTGTAAGGTAAAATTGAATGAATTGCATTTTAACAATGAACAATAATTCTCTGCTCAAAGTCAAACAGGAGAGACAGGTATAAAATATTTTATTGGGTGATGAATTCAGCTTTGAATTATACGAACATATACATTTTTTGCAATATCATTATCCAATGCTAATTGAGTCTCTCCATATTGCAATATCATGCTGGGGAATTTCTGATGAATTGTAAGTTCAAGCCCTGGAATTACTCCTATACCCGTAAGCCTATCAAGGCTCGCATGCGACTTAGTTGAAATGTAAACGACTTTTACTTTTTTGCCGGCTTTTATTAAAGACAACGGACTAATTACAGGCTCCAGGTTTTTTTTAGCGCTTAAGCAGCATTCACCCTGTGGTATCTTGTTTCCGTGCGGACATACTTCCGGATGGCCAAGTAAAGTACAGATACTCGCAACAATCTCTTCATTTACAAAATGTTCAAACTGACAGGCGCCACGTTCAAATTCTTCACCTCTCATCTCCAGAACATCATTTAACAACCTTTCAGCAATTCGATGACGCCTTATAATCATTTCAGCCCTCTTTTTGCCGGCTTTAGTAAATGCAATCTCTCTATCACTAAGATTAATTAACTGCTTTTCTACCATTTCAGTTATATAGGTGTTGGCAATGTCCTCACCAAATTTGTCACCAATACACGAACTTACTGCCTTACCATCATTCTCTTCAAGGATCCAGATATACTCAAGCATCTCTTCGATCTGTGTTTCATCAGCCATTAAATTCTTACTCCTAAAAAATGTCTATTGTGGCTGCCGGACTTGGCCCCGCTCAACCATGTGACTCGAACAGTTCATTCAGACTGAGAAATGGACCAAACATTCTTTTTAAACGATAACTTAAATTGACAATAACTGTAATGCATACCTGACAATGCCACCAACCAGGAAAGAAAATGGTAAAATGAATGCCAGCATAAGAAATGCGGTTTTAGAGCCTCTCTCTTTTATCATAACAAAGAAATTTGCAAGACAAGGAACAAAAAGCGTAACTACTACCAGCGAAACAATAAGCTGATTCGGATCTATTTCCAGACTACCGGCATCCTTCTCCAACGCCTTGAAAATACTTACGACAGCATAGTCTCTTCGCAGGAAACCCAATATGAAACCCTGCGTCGTCTCTACCGGCAAACCCAGAAAATGTTTAACAACTGGTTCAGCCGCCCTCTGAATATATGTCAAAATACCTAGTTTTGTGATTATAAACAATATGAAAGTACCCAGCACAAACAGTGGGACCGCTTCCCTTAGAAACCATTTAGTCCTGTAATATGTCTTCATCAAGATATTACCTATCTTCGGCCTTCTGAATGGAGGCATCTCCATAAGAAAGTCCGAACTGCTACCTTTAATGATTTTCGATGAAAGGTAACCAACAAGCAACATTTGAGAGAATATTACGAAAAAATAAATTGCTAAGTGTGTTCCGGACACACTGCCTAGAATCCCGGCAATAACCCCAAGTTGTGCAGAACACGGCACTGCCAGGGCAAGCAATAGTGTAGAAATCACCCGTTCCTTCTTTGTGTCCAGTATACGTGTAGTCATTGTCGCCATTGTATCACAGCCAAGTCCCAGGACCATCGGTAAAACCGCCTTACCATTTAATCCAATAATCTTAAAAAAACGATTAAGCATTACTGCCAATCGCGGAAGATATCCGCTATCTTCCATTAAACCGAAGCTTATGAAAAAGAAGCCAACAATTGGTAATATTATAGCGATCGAGTAAGTCACACCTACCTGTATTAGACCCGCCTCTTCTCCCATAAACAATTCAAAGAAGAAATTATCTGTACTCATGAACTTCTGACAAAATAGTCCGATATAATAATTTATTCCCTGAAAATTGACATGAGTAAATACATATTCTATATTTGTAAAAGGAATGAATGCCTTAAAGTCAAACCCTCCCGATTTCTCTATAGACGAGCCAAAAATTTTGCTCTCAACAAAATCAACACAGTCACCAGCTCCAAACTGTCCCACAATTTTATAAATACACCATAAAACCACTAATAACATTGGCCAGGCCAGAACAGGGTGCATAGTTAAAGTTCCTAAAATGTTGGTAACCTTACGACCGGAACCATACTCTCTCGAGAACAGGTAATATGAATAAATTCCAACAGATACACAACCACCTGCCAATCTCAATATCCATGCCACCTGTCCACTCGTATCCATATGGCCTGCAAACATAAACATCAGCAGATCTATTACCTTGTATCCAACAAAAAAAGTGAACAGCGGCATAAAGAATAAGAAAAACGAGTTTCGTAATACCGCACCAGCTTTTTCTTCATGTTCTCTATAACTCACTATCCCCTTCAATAACTTACCTACATAATCACTGCGTTTCTTGGCAATCACATAACTTAATGGATGACCATACTCTTTTTGTACACCATCCCTGATACTGTGGATCTGTCCAAGAGTTTGTTCATCAATTTCCAGAGTTTCCTCCAAATCTTCATCGTAAGACAACAACATTACAGCCAGTGCCCTTTTCCTCACTGTGGTATTCTCCGGCAGTAAAGTCTCAATCTCTTTTATACCTTCTTCTATTACTCTGCCATAGTCTATGCTGATTTTAGGTATTTTCACTGAATTAATTGAGTTTCTCAGCGCCCCTATCCCATATTTCTGAGTAGCAATTGTTTTCGTTAGTGTCACTCCAAGTATCTTCTGTAACTTATCAGAATCTATTGACATCCCCCTGTCCAATGTCTCGTCCCACATGTTTAAACCAATCGAAACGGGTAATCCCATCTCAGCAAGTTGAGTTGTAATTAACAACCCTCTATGAATATTTTTAGAATCAATTATCTGGATGACCCTCTTTTCTTCATCTCTTAGAAGTATGTCACGAGCCACCCTCTCATCTTCCGAATGTGAGATCAGGCTGTTCGACCCCGGCGTATCAACAACCTCTATAGTATCGTTAGAACCGGAATACATACCTCTGGTAACTTCAACCGTTGTTCCCGGATAATTTGACACGGTAACATATTTACCGGTAAACAAACCAAATAATACACTTTTACCAACATTTGGATTGCCAACCAGTGCAATTCTATAGTCTAATACTTTAGGATCTATTTCTTTAGATTTTACTTCATGCATTACTACTACCTTTATATAAGTATCGTTTTTTCTAAATAGTATATAACAGAAACCGTAAATACCTATAATGAGACTCAGTTTCAATTAAATAATATAAATAAATGGCTCTAAAGTCAAATTATTTAATTCAGACAACATTACAAATGTCTGTCGCTTCTAATTAGAATTGGCTGATTTTAAAGAAGCTTAGAGCTTTATTGTACAAATTATAGTATAAATAAATTAACAAGACAGATTAAATCCATATGCTATATGGTAAAAAAATCCACCGGTTTGAACAGCCTGTGGATATCCCGATCGTAAAAAAAGAAAAGACCATACAGGAATATAAAGCCATACCTTAACTGCCAACATATTTCGCAATTAATTTTCCAAGAAAGTGAGTAAGAGCTACGACTACGATTGTTATGGTTATGTGCTCTGAAATAACCTTCCAGGGTTTAGCACCCTGAGATTTTGCAAGGTAATAGCTTAAGATTGTTAATAAAGAGATACCACAGATCAGGTTAATGTTAATGGCAATAGGTAAATCAAATAGTAGTACAGGAATAACAAATGTAATGGCGTACAGTTTTGACAGAAAAGTTGCTATTGTGGCAGCCCAGACCTGCACCGTTGTACGTGTGTGGTCCGCCTCTTCAGAAATATGTATTCCAAGCGCGTCTGAGAGCGAATCGGCAATTGCAATTGTCAGAATACCACCAATTACAACGGCTCGTGAATGTGTACCAGAATACAGACCTATCATCAAACCCAATGTTGTGATGGTTCCTGATGTGAGTCCGAAGGTCACACCTGTTTTCAATGATTCTTTCATTTTGTTCGTTTCATTTCTCTGTATAATTCTATTTAACGATCCTAATTGTCAAGGTTGTCCGGTAATAAGTTGCATTAGTTAATTTAACTTTCAAAGCATATTGTCGGTATCTGCTACCTCGATAAAAATTTTATCTATAACCAGTATTCTGTTTCTTCAGCACGTTTTCTCGACCACATTTTACCTATTGGCAGGAAGATGAAGGCGATGAAACATGAACCGAGAATTACATAAGATACGGTTAACGATATGACAAATATCCTTGATATGTATATTGTTAAATAAGGGCCTGACAGGTTCATAATCGTACCTATGAAAGCGGAGATATAAACCGTAAGCTTAACACCCTCCCCTGTACCGGTCATCGAAAGAATACGTGACATAACGAATATAATCAAAGGGACCAGAAAAGCGTGCACATGCATTACCTCAATAACTTCACGGTAAGACATTGGATAAGAGAACTCTTCTGCTAAGCCGTCATTTTCCACACTACCCTTATAGTAATGACTGGACTGCTTCGATGAAAATGCAGTTCTATCATAATAACTTAGACAAGAGAAAAAAAATGCAGTTCCCATCGCTACGAGAAAGAATGTTATAAAGATTTTCTTACTTATTGCATATGCAGGCATAGTGGACCAGTTGAAGGTTTAAATTCAGCTTTTAATTACACGGACATAAATATATCTGGCAATATCATCATCAAGTGCCAGTTGTGTTTCTCCGAACCGTATAACAAGACTTGGTTTTCTGTGGTGAACGGTAAAAATCAATCCAGGCACTATACCGACAGAAGAAAGAAAATCCAGACTTTCCTGAGCACCTGTTGATGTATAAATAACCTTTGCCTTGATTCCAGTCCGTAGTCTGGAAAGCGGACCAAACACAGGCTGTAAATTCTGTTTAGTGTGCGAACAACACTCTCCCGGCGGTATAGCTTTTCCATGCGGACATACTGTAGGATGTCCAAGTAGTGTACAGATACTCGCGATAATATCATCATTGATAAAATGCTCAAATTGACAAGCTCCACGTTCAAAAACCTCGTCACTGACATCGAGCACATCATTTAATAATCTCTCTGCCAGACGATGACGCCTGATAATAAGCATTGCCTTACTCTTCCCTGTTTCAGTCAGATGAATCGTAGAACCACGGATGATTATCAATTTTTTCTCAACCATCTCAGACAGAACTTCCCCCACAGGTTCCCTGTCAAATTTTTTGTTTAGAACATCTGTGTTTGTTTCGCCAGATTCTTCCGCATTAACCCAAATGTACTCGAGAAACTCTTCATCTAAAAATACATTCTGAATACTATCATCTTTTTTTTCAACTTTTGTCATTATCTTATCTGTAGGAGTTATTATTGCCTATTTGTAAGTATTTTTATTTTATGAAATATTAACTTCTTTTCAAGAGAATAGTTCTCATACACGCGCAATGTCTCTAATAAAAAATTAATAACTTCAATAATGAAGGTGGATTCGCGTCTCTTAACCTATCCTACAGTCTGGTCCCCTGATAAAGACATGCCTGTCACTCCGATAGTCGGATGGGTATAAATAGCCTTTTGGCTTTGCTGAATGGATTTGTATTAAATGACTAAGCCTCAGCTTTGGAAAGAAACTCAAACAGCTTTGTTTGAACAGAGCTATCTATTTGTAAAAATTCAATGCCAATACTTGTATGGTCAGTATGTTTTTTTACACTTCTCTGTTTTGCTTCAATACCTAACTCCTCTTCTATCCCCGGCAAATGGAAGGCAACACTAACCTCATTATTCAACTCGAATAAATTCACGCTAGCTTTATTATCATGTATTTCTAAAGCAAACAAGCATCCTGCTCTACTAATATCAGTAATACTTCCAGTTATTACGTATTCAGCAATCTTTATATGAGCCGGCAGGAAACACTCAACCCGTTTGTTTCCACGAAAATCAAAACTATCTATTTTCTCAGGATATTTAATGAACACTAATCTAAAGGGTTTATGAATAAGGTCTAAAATCGTTGACTCAAAACCGAATATTTTACCTTTATACATGTACTTTACCGCAATTTCATTTCCAGTAACCAGAAGATTTGAAACGTTATCCATGGTATGTAAAGGTGGCATTTTAACAATCAGATATTTACCATCATCAATACCAATCAATTCACTTGATAGCTGTCTCTTAACTTCTATTATCTGCAGCCTGAAAATAGTACCAATATTCAAGTATGTACCCTCTCTTAGTTAATTTTTTACTTATTCAATTTAAAGATACTTTTTTAAACATTCTATGCATCTTTGTCAAGGTGAATGTTGATGTAGACATTGATCTGTTTACTATGGCAGATGGTTACAGTGAAAGAAATTGCAGAAGCTCTTCCCGCTTCATATGAAAAACAACATCGGTCTAGTTGTCAATAGGTGTTTCTGAAAGTGTTATAATAGCAAGGAACGCCCCACTATCTATAATGGACTGGGATTATCGGACCACTATGTAGAGCTTAGCCGAAAAGGTTTATCTAAGGTTCAAAGCAGTGCGGTAGTACACTAGCTCACCAGCTTCCACCTCTATTTACTGTAGCGCAACACCTGCATTCACTTGATGCTTCCGGAGCTCTGCATTAAGATCAAGATTGTGTAAAATTGGTACAAGTAAGTTAAGAATGATACACATTAAGTTCAGCAGGAATACATATCTAAATTTATATTTATTGGAAAAAAAGATGTAACATACCTGTCCGTTTTACCTTTGTGGCTTATTTCTATAAAGCGGTTAAAACTAAAAAATTTATAGGCATAAAATTTGCCCTCTTATCAAGCACAACAAGTGCTTTCATATTAGCTATTGTTACTATAGAGATTTTTTTATAAAGATTTTGCAACGTTTTTAGGAAAAAATAGAGGAAAATGATAATGAATAAAATTATATTAAGTAAAATAATTGAGTACTTTTCGTATTCTGCGTTCAACCAGATTTGTTTTAACAAATTGACTAGGATCTGCTCTGTTTTAATTATTATCATAATGACAAACACAATGTTTGTAAATATTCAGGCGGATTCTTTTACCCTGACTGTCAACAATGGAAGCGGGGAAGGCTATTATGAGGAATCCTCAAGGGTAAACATTTGGGCTAATCCGTATGATGATAGCGACCCAGATAGAAGAACTTACGAGACATCTGACCCGAAAGTACCGCACCGAATATTTGATCGTTGGACTGGAGACACTGTTTATCTTGCTGATATTTTTGCAGCTCAAACATCACTAATAATGCCTGCTATTGATATAAATGTCACCGCCCAATATAAAAGTGTTTCTCAGTGGAGTGTACCTAAAGCAATTTCTTACTTTCCGATAACACACAAGGGAGTTATCTTCTTGTTTCATGCTCATGGCGGATCTGCTATAAATCTATTTTCAAAAACTGAAAATTATTTATTTGTCAATGACGCCATTTCACGAAACTACGCTGTGGTTGCTATTGACAGTTTTGATCAAGTCAATAAACAGTGGGATCTTACGGTTTCAGCCGCAGACAATATTGACATGCAAAGAGTGGCTGCGTTACGTGACAACTTGATCTCTCTGGGCAAAATAAACCTAACTGATAAAATATACGTCTTAGGCATATCTAACGGGGGTATTTTTGCATCACTTTTTGATCAAACAAACCAGGGAATTATCAACTTTCCCGTAGATGCGTCAGCAATATACATTTCCCCGGGCAACTCAGATATCATGAAATCTACTGAGGTACCAACCATTTTCCTACTCGCTGAAAACGATAGTTTTAATTTTAATGAAATAGCGCTTAATACCTTCAACAATCTGCTTAACCGAAACGTGCCTGCACAATACTGGGTCAATCACCCTTCCCCCGTTTATGCACAGCGATTCTGGCGTATTCAAGGCATTTCCCGGACAGATTCAGAGGTAATTTATAATGCATTGAGGAGTGGTGGCTTACTAGATGATAAAGACTTTCTGATTGACAACCCTATTTCCTCAGGATGGCGAAGCCTTATACCGGCTGAATATTCCAAATATGCACTTTCTATAGACACTCAGTTATTGATTTCGCATGCTGAACATAGTTTTACGAGTAACTTCAACCATAAGACACTTAATTTCTTCGATAATCCTACAACCATTAACGACTTTGCCCCAGTGATCAGTGGATTTTCTCCTAATAACGGAGAATGGGGAACTTTGGTAACCATTGAGGGAAGTGGTTTTATTAATGTCACAGAGGTAACTTTCAGTGGGATAGTTACCCCAATCGTGAATAGTTCCATTAATAAGCTCCTGGTAAAAGTACCTTACGGTGCATCTACCGGATCAATAGAGGTCACCAACACGGAAGGTACAGCAATGAGCCCTTTCTGCTTTGTCGTCTCTTCACCTGAAATTACCAGCTTGGATCCGGAAGAAGGCGGCGTGGGCACTCTTGTTTCGATTACAGGCAACAGTTTTGTGGGTGTTAATGTGAATTTCAATGGTGTTAGCGCAGAAATTGTCTCTAAAACCATTAACAATATTTGGGTCCAAGTGCCTGTTGGGGCTACTACAGGAGCAATAACAGTTACAAACGATTTGGGCACTTCCACCAGCGCCAATAATTTTACGGTAATTCACCAACCGATAATCAATAATTTTACACCTACCTCCGGGCCTGCTGGCACCATAGTTACCATTACGGGTGAGAATTTCAGCAGAGCAACATCTGTCAAACTCGGTGATGTATCACAATTATTTTCGGTTGATTCTGATACTCAAATCAGCGCCACAATTTCTAACGAGGCAACAACGCGTAAAATCCGTGTCACAACACCAGGCGGTACTGTTTTCACTGATTCATTTTTCAAGGTCAGGTGACGCATCTATACACATTCTCCATACACAATAAAATGCCGTAGTGTAAAAATTTGCAATTATATGGTTACAGATTAAGCTATTTTTACAACCTTACTCGTGACTTTAGAAGCCGATTAAAGAAATCAGCAACCAACCATCTTACCCATTTAAAAGGAAAGGGTGTAGAGAGAGGGTGATTATTATTGGTTAGCTTTTTACGCTTTACAAAGGCACAAAAGCTTTTTTACGTCTATTGAGCAGCCGGATCAGAGCCGACCTCTCCATTAGAATTAGATGCACCTGGTGTAAGTGTAAAGGAACCAAAAGGGCCCAATTCATTGCTGACATCACCTGTGAATGCACCATCTCCAAACACACCGTTCCAGTGTGATGATATGCAGCCGTTGTCTGGGTTGTCGAATGCTGTAACGGATAAAATAAATCTCCCAGAAATCCCCCTCGTAAGAGTTCCATCAAGTGGTAATGCACCGCATCCTAAATCATTGTTTATATCACGAACACCGCTTACGCAGATAACATTTGCTGGATTGGAACATGCGCCAAAATTAATGTCCCATGTCCTTCCGAAGTTATCGCTCCATAAACCTGCCGTTGCTACACCTGAAAAACCAATGGATATTACCATTGATACAAACATTGAAAACAGTAAAATTTTCATTTTCATCTTCATTTTATTACCCCCCTACAACATAAATTGTTTGAAAAATTAAGCCCCCTCTCTCTTCCCTTTTAATATCGTTAGCTGCATTTATTCATTACTATCTGTGATATCCAGTATATTCTACCATCTCTTTCAATAATTAGGCTGATGTACTCTGTCAACGGGAAAAGCATTGTTTTCATCAGCATAAACATGGTTATTGCTCAAAGCGTAAAGATTTGTACCATCATTTACCCTGCCCACTGAGTTAAGAATAGTACAAACTTAATAACGAATAATAAGGTTAATTTTTTCTTCATGGGTTAACACTCCTTAAAAATAAGTGTTTTTTTGATCCTGGCAATATACAGAAACTCGTTAATTACCGTCCCACATGGGTTATGAAAAAATTCATTTTCTTTTAGTTATTTAGAGGAGGAAAGGTTTCTTCAACATCTTTTTGTAACTTATCAAAAACAGCGCTTATCTCTCTTATTTCTTTCGAGCCCGCTTCTACTCCACTTTGATATAAAGCGTTTTTAAAATCTGTCACCTCCTTATGGATATCCATCTTGATTACCTTCTCCAAAGCTTCGTCAAATTGTTTTGAAGGGTTCCCGCCGTTCAGGAAATGTTTCTGAAGTATCTCGTCCAGACTTTGCTGTTGATCAAGAGTCATTATCTCGTCCTTGATTACCACAGATACTCCTTCTTCCCTATTAAAGACCATTACACTCGTTAACCTGTCAGGTTGCTGGTCTTCCCGAGAACGACAGAAGGCATAGTTTTTTCCTCTTAGAAGCCTCTTTAGTCCCTTTTCCAAAGGGAGATAATCAAAGCCTATAGTTAGTTCCTCCTCTGCAGCAAAATAAATAAGAATCTGTATATCAGCCTTTTTCGCAATCTCATTCATAACCTTTTTAAAGCTTTGTTTGTCTACGGATACTTTTAATAGACCATTTTTAAAATCGACACCTGAGAATTTCAAATCTGCTGATGTATCCTTCTCTCCTGAAAAAGAAACACCTGTATGGAATGAAAAATTTACCGACATTAATATGAGGCAGAAGGTTAGGACCTTTTTATGAGTTAAAATTGAGACCATTTTATTGCTCCTTTCTTCCAATGATAACTGCTCATTTATCACTATATGCGTAAATCCATTTGAATCTAACTGCTATTGAACATTATATGATGTTTAATCTAATTAATGCGTTAACGTTAAATCGTTTCTTATTAATTTGCGGAATGGTATTTCAAAATATCTATTAATAATTCTGCCACTTAAACACTATCAATTATTAGACAACAATAATTATACTTTGTAAAATTAAAATTTTAGAAAAGAAACGTAATGTTATATGGTTTATTACGGCATTAAACGCCAATATAAAGAAATGATTACTTGCCATAGTGTAATGAATGTTAAACTAATGTTTCTCATTAACATTACCCCTATGACTTTAAATGTGAGTAATTATCATTTTTTTGCCTAAATGTATACCACATAAGTAAACATTTATTCTGCTAAATGTCAAATGGAAAGTCACTGCTTTATTGTATTATTATAAAAACGTAAGTATAGTAAAGTTTGCAGGGGATATTATTAAGTGGCGCATAATCGTAGCAACCTTTTGTATATATTTAAATATTTGCCCTAATAATATTTATCATACTAAACAGAAGACATTTACAACTTATTAACTCAGCTACACTTACGATAATTTAAAATATTCTTGCTCAGGATTGTTTAGCATGCCTTATTTCCATGAAAATCGATGTACATTAACAACCAACAATCAAAACTAACAGTTTTTGTGGAAGACGGACACCTACAACTGGGAAACAACAATGCGGAACGTCATATCCATCCAATTGCGACGGTTAGAAAGGTGTGGTTGTTTACACAAAGCGAGGACGGCACAATGGCAATTTGGTATTCGCTGGTTGAAACTGCAAGGGCTAATGGATTAGAGCCTTACTGGTATCATCGAAATGCTTTCGAAGAGATGTCCAATTAATTTTATCGTCTTGTTACCGTTTGTGCTTCCACTGCTCCAACAGTAACGTAGCCCGAGTTATATGGAAGATGGAAGAACCTCCGTGTGAGCTAAGTCACTAGGGATTATTACATTTTGTTTTGTTCTTCTTGTGTAATCATCAGTTTCGACGTATTTATTTTCTGAGCAGCTTCTGTGACCCACCCGCCACCCAATGCTTTATAAATACTCACAATGGCGGCAAATAAATCTTTCTGAATTTGAGCATACTTGATTTCTGCTGAATATAGTTCTCTTTGTGCGTCTTGTACGACAAGATAGCTTGAATATCCTCCATCGTAACGACTACGGGAAGAAGACTCGTAATCTTCCAATACGCTAACAAGACGGTCCTGAATCACTATTAACTCCTTAAGCTTCTGAATGGTAATCAAAGAATCATCGACCTCTCTAAATGCATTTTGTATAGTAATAAGGTATTTATTAACTAATTGTTGTCGGACGGCTTCAGCCTGCCGTATCTCTCCCTTAATTCGACCGCCTGAGAAAACAGGACCAGCAATCGCTACTCCGGATCGCCAGATTTCAGCCGCTGATCGCATCAAGTTAGAGAGTTCAAGACTAGCGTATCCAAATAGCCCGGAAAGGGATATGGAAGGAAAATATTGAGTCTTTGCTACACCCACTCTTGCATTAGCTGCTATTAAATTTTGTTCACTCTGACGTATATCCGGACGTTGTTCTAACAGATCGGAAGGAATTCCCTGAGGAACCTCTGGTATGACAAGCATATCAAGTTTTTTACCACGTTTAATCTTTCCTGGTCCCCTTCCCAAAAGAACTGAAAGAGTATTTTCTTGCAACGCAATTCTAAGTTCCAATTGTGGAATATTGACAGATAACTGTTCAAATGCTGACCTAGCCTGAACCAGTTCCAAATTAGAAACCTGTCCCCCTTTAAATTTATTTTCAAACAACTGTAACCACTGTTCTCTTAAAGCCAAGGTTTTCTTAGAAATTTCAAGTTGTTTATCCAGATTCAGTAAGTCAATGTAAGCAGTGGCAACTTGAGACACGAGTGAAAGGATTACTGCTTGCCGGCTTTCTTTTTGGGACAACAACTCTGCACGAGCAGCTTCCGTTGACCTTCTAATTCGACCCCATATATCCAGTTCCCAGTTTACATTTAAATAATTCTGGTAAGAAGCATTGACACGGTCTTTACTGGTTGCGAGGGCCTGATTTCTCCGTTCCAAACTTTGACTGTCACGACTGGTCAAAGTCCAATAATCCAATTGTGGATAAAATACCGATTTCTCTCCCTTCAACCTGAAAACAAATTCTTCAACACGGGCAGAAGCAAGAATTAAATCTTTATTCTCTTTAAGTGCGATTTCAATCAGTTCGTTAAGCACTGGGTCCTGAAAGCATTCCCACCAGGCTAAATTGGCCAGATCAGCAGCTTCAATATAATCTACATGGCAGCTGTACTCGATATCAACTTGTGGACGACGATAGTCTTGTGTTATAGAGCAACCGGAGAGCAACCATAACAACAACACATAAAAAATTACGGTTCCGCCCATATTGCGCGTCCACATACATATATAATTTTTGCATACTATCATACAGCAGGACTATTTTTCTTTTGAAAATTGTTTTGCAAACTCCCATGCTTGTTTGCTTGCAGAAATCTGGCTGTGGCCAGAAGATCTATTATTACGCCCTTGACCCCCCGGCCATACATGAGCACCACCTTTAATTACCATAAGGTCTACAGGGGCACCATTACTACAGCGATAAGAAAGCACCCGGACTTTGCTATTTATTTCCTTTGTCTCAAGAGGAATGGGTTGACGTGATTTAAGAATAAGCTCCATTGTGTCAGGCACTGATCTATGGGACACCCCTGCCACACTTCTGGAACCTTTACCCCCGTCATAAGGCACATTATTGTCCCGATCTCCATGAATATGTAACACAGGAATATTTTTTGCTTCGTCACAGTTGCCAACCGCAAGAGTGCCAGATACCGGAATGATTGCCGCAATCTTATCAGGAATTTCACAAGCTAAACGATATGCCATCATTGCACCATTTGACATCCCTGTTACATAAACTCGTCGAGTATCTATTGAAAATTTTGAATTAACACCTTCTATGACTTTTTCTATAAACAAGGTATCATCTACTCTTCCCCTTACAGCTCTTCCACAACAACGGCCTGCATTCCAAGTCCTACGGTTTTTTTTAAAGAAGCGGCCTCCCGTTCCATTTGGATATACTACAATAAACTTTCCAGTGTCAGCAACATCATTCATTCCAGTCATCTTCTCCATGTACTTCGCATTGCCTAAACCACCATGAAGTACAATCATTACAGGTACATTTTTAGTATCAGATATTATTGGCTTGTAAACAATATAACTTCTTATAACATCTTTAACAACAAGTTCATGATAAGTTGATTGTCCTTTTTCGGCAACAACAATTCTTGGAAACAGAATATAAAACAGAACCATACAGAATATCATTATCCGAAATAACAGAAGTATTTTTGTTTTTTCCCCTTCGCACATAATCATGTTTAGCTTTCCCCTTAATAAGTATTTAAACAATCACATTCAACGAATTAGAAAAATTCTAGAAACAATTAAATTTCACCTTGGTATTGGTCGATTAAATCAAGCGCAAGGTCCTCAATTTCTTTTACCTTGCTGAGATTATTACGAAGTTCTGAACAAAGTGCCTCAAACCAGCGAATTTGGGTTTCAATTTTCATGCGTTCTGCTATTATATCTTCAAGAGGTAAATTAACTGGAGGCTCTCCATCTTTATCAAAGAGGAATCGGATAGAGTCCCCAATTTGCCGGTTAATATTAATATGTTTTACCTGTTCTGCTATGAACGCTTTAACCTTATTGACTTTAAATTTCCTGATAGAGGCTTCACGTAGAGCCTTTTGCGGAGCGGTGAGTCCTTCCAGAGATTTTTTCAGATCTTTAGGCTCAGTATCAATCTTGCAGATCTTCTTCCTCTCCCCTAGTTTTTTAGATTGTCTATTTTTATCAATTTGTTTGGTCACTTATTATCCTCCGATTATACTCCAACGTTTAGTAATTAACTGATTTTATCACTTATAGCCAAAATCTTGCGCAAGACCAAGCACTTCCATACGCAACCCTTTACCATCTTCTCGCCATGGAAGCGGTTCATCTAGTGGCGGTATTTTTGGCTTATGTTGACGAAAAGCAGAACCACGAAGAAAATTAGGATCATTACCAAATAAGGCATTAATTGGCCCAAAGCAGGCAAATGGCGATCGTTCCGGATGCATCATCTCTTCAATAGCATTATCATCATCACGAATTCCAAGCCAGCGGCACACAATTGCCAATTGTTTTTGAGGATGTTCCATAAGTTCCTCACCCCTCATACGCATTTGCTGATCTTTAGGCACTATATCCAAAAAATTCAGAATGTTGATATTTATATCGTGCCAAATAATTTGAGGATCTACAATTAAACGATTGTTTTCGAATTCAAACGCATTAAAGAAAAAAGCAAATATTCCGTCGTTAAGTTTTGCAATTGATTTGCTTTGTGGAATAGGATGACGAACCAGATGTAAGAACCGTGCATCTGGAAATGTTTCAAAAATTCGTGTTAGCCGTTTCATAGATATTGTATAAGCAGGGCTTTTTTCAACAGGAATCAGAGGATCTATCCTGGATACTATCTCTTTAAACACTTCTTCTGTTTTTCTATCCTCTCTTACCGCAACCCAATGTAAAGCCATATTAATAGTCTCAGGTGTTTGTTCTCCCGCGTATATCTCTGCGACGGTCCTGAGCACTCCATGACGACGATTGCTGTCACCTCCAATTTCATGAGAAACCGGACGCCAGAAATCCTTTAATCTTTCTACATTGAACAGGTTGAGCTCTGGCAAACCAAACGCATCAGGATGTTGTCCGATCATAGCATTTATCACAGATGTGTAGGACCTTGGTGGTGCTAATAAAAAAAGTGGTGGAGCCATAATTGTTAATAAGATTCACTTTTATTGATAATTTCTAAATTATAATCATTTTAAATCAATGTAAGTGATCCATTTTCGTAATAATTCTCTAACGTTACAGCTTAATTTAATGTATTAAAGAAAGATCTTCATGGACCAAGACCGGTATCTACACGATAAATACCCTCTTTAATTCTAGGATCAGTATCTGTTCCAGGTATCTCTCGATTATAATAAATATAGGGCCCTTGATCTGTAACAAATACTTCTGGGTCTATTCGTAATTTATTTGGATCGGTGGTCAAATTTTTAACGAATCCACCTGCTGGGACGATATCTGCCAACCATATTTGCGTAGGCACGTCAGAAGCCAAATGATTGGGAGAGGTACTTGCGACAAAGGATATGTAAGATTTGCCGTTATGCACAAAAGGCTCTGGCGACCAGAAATAGATACCTGTCGAAGGTGGGCTAATTGTTTTAAACACATTCCACTCTTCTACACCATCTTGGTTAATCGTCTTATTATAAACACGTATCACAGAAAAATTATTCATCTTGACTGAGGCGAAAAATATATATTCATCGTTAAATTCGGGTGCTTTCCACATAAAAACTGTCTGTTTACGACCAGAATCAAAAGTTAGTTGTTCTGTTTCTTCAGTATTACAATCATATAAAAAAGCTTGTCTTCCTCCGTTATCAAGAGTTGCAGAAAAAACAAGAGCGCGTCTGTCAGGAACCCATCGTCCACCGGTTGCCCCTAAAGACATTGGAATTGTTTCTTCTGTTATGGCATAATCAAGTACACGCCACGCAAGTATGTGCTGGTTATTTCCAATTCTCAACAAATAAAAGATTAACGGATTGCGATCCTCTAAATTCAAGCTGGCAAGAGGATTTAAACGTTTTTTACTTTTATGAAGGAAATCAACGATCCATGAGTTACTAATCTCTGTTGCCTGAGCAAGACCGACACGTAAATCCTGAAGCTTCTTATTATAAACAAGACGTGGCCCTTGAGAAGTTGCCGCCCACTCAGGCCCATTACCTTGATATATTGTATCGGTATCAACAAGCAATGCTTTACCATCAGGAGGTAGAAATTCTCCAGTTTGTGGATCAATATATCCAATCCAAAGCTTTCCCCCGTCAGTAAAATCAGTCCAGGCAAACCTGGGGTTTGCATAATCAAATTCGTAATCAATGATATTATCAGAAGTAACCTGGATTTCTTCACTGGCAAACGTAATAACTGACCAATAGCTACTTAAATTAAAAACACAAGTCAAAAGTACCGTGGCATATACATGCCTTTTGCTTACTGTAACCGCTGAAGAAATAATTTTACAACTTTTCAACATGTTAAATATTTTTTCCATAAGTAAATCCTTCCTTTAATTATATACAAAGCAAAGTAAATATGGCAAAGATTGCAATTATTAATGAAACAAGATTTTTTATACTATAGCTATAAGGCCTGTTGCAAAAGCGCAAAAATTATGTATTTTTTTTAAAATTCCTTTAAGGATGCCACGACCATACCTCTATTTTGAAAAACCGAATGACGGACAATGACAAAACTTTCCAAATCGGCATTGCTTCACTACTGATTTTCATGTATCCTGACATTCCTGATTTTAATAGGCCATCTTTGTTGTCTATCAGTGTGCAAACCTTAACTATATTGCCAGTTTGACTCTCTGTCACATTTGTGTCAATTGAAACAACCTGTCCTGTAAAGTCAATATTATAGTAGGCATTGCTACGTCCCCGAATTTTAGCCAATTTTTCAATATAACCAATATTGTGTTCCGGTATTTCAATTTCAGCAATTACCTGATCTGTATTTTCAACAGTAGCAAACGGTTCCCCCATATTAAGGTAACTGCCAATCTTTTGTTTAAGATGCATAGTTATAATTTTGCCATCAAACGGCATATAAAAAATAGATTTCTCTATCATCTCCTGGTTATAATCACGTTCTTCCTGCCAACTTAGTAGCTTAGCTTCCGCGGCAGCAATTTGATCAGGGGCTGCTCCAGACTTTATCAATTCAAGATTAGCACGTTTTTCCTCTACTCGCTTGAGATCAACATCGGCCTCTCGCCGTACCTCATCCAGCTCTTCAAAGGAAATCGTGTGCTCTTCATAAAGCTCCTCAAGGCGCTTTACTTTTGCGCTACTAAACTTGTATCTTGAACATTCTACTTCTAAAGCACTTTCTGCAAGCTGAATCTCTTCAGGTTTAGGTCTGGATTTTAATTCATCAATTACTGCTTGTTGCTCCTGCATTTTTGCGTTGTAAATTTTTACCTTAGCCAAATAGTCACTATAGGAAAGCCGTCCAATTACCGTTCCTTTCTTTAAGTACTCACCACCATCGAAGAAAATTTCATCAATAATTCCGTTAATTTCCGCAGTAATTTCCTGTTTCTTATTTGGCAGGATAACAAAACCTCCGCCTGGTTCATATTTCCATGGTATAAACAATATAATCAAAAAGCAAGCAGGTATTGACCTCTTTAAATACGTTGTTAATGAATTCTGATTTTTTTTTCTGACGATATCATCTTCTACTTTTGGTAGTGTACGGCTACGCCAACGTTCAAATTGAACGGTACGTTCATATAGCTGCCCAATTTTTCTAAACTTTTCTATCATTCGAAATATAAGAATTGGGGCTGCAATCACGATAAATAATATGCTGGGACCTCCCAGGTATATATTTAGAAAGCTACTCATGATAATAAGAATAACAGCATACAGTAATACCATGAATAAGATTGATGCCAGCCCATAAGCTGCTAATACATTATTATCCGTTTTTTGATATACATTGCCTCTAACCTTATTAATCAATGCCCTATAAGACTTTCCTCTCAAGTGAGGTTCATTTACTAAAGCAGTTAACAGGTAATAACCGTCACTTTTCACTAACGGATTCACTGTTATTAAGAAGGAAATGAGACCAACAACAGCTGCAGTCAGGGCGCTAGAAGACAGTAAACTGTCAGTCGATCTTATGTTAAACCACAATAATAAGCCAAAACTAAATAGCCCTAAACGCATCAACAGCGGTGAAGCATGCAACCAGATCTGTTCGCGCCGTGAAAGCTGTCGCACTTTGTCAATTCGAGCCTTAAACCGTGGTATAAAACCTAAATAAAATACGATACAAAAACCACTCACAGTGGCACGAAAAGTAAAAGCTACTAATGCTTTAACCCAAGTTACTGAAAAGTTAACAACAAACATACTGAACAAGAGATTTTTAATAATTGAAAAACCATCAAACAGGTGGACCAACTCTTTCTCAACGATAACAGCATGCCGAATATATATAACAGTAGCTAAAATCAGAAGGAGAGGAAGAAAATAAATTGTATGTTTAAAAGGTAATAGAAACGGTTGGAATATTTTCAAAAGCCAGGTAGGGTTGAATAGATTCCATTCCCTTTTGCGAACGGTGGCTTCAAGATCTGCATCATCTGTCGTTGTGTAAAATGGCTCTTCACTTACTTTAGTGGTAAGTTCTGGTTCTGTATTATTTCTAGATTCTGAATTTTCTTCAACTGAAGATGTCCATTGCTCTGTTTCTTTTTTCTTATTAAAAGCTTCCAAAATAGGATGTGTTATTTCTGATGCGCCAAAAAGCTTTTTATCATCAACAAGAAATAAAAGATTTTCTAATTCCTCTTGTGTGATAGTATGTCCAAAACGGTCCTTAAATACAGAAGCGAGTTTTGAGAAGTCTTCACATCCAGGCAAAACTTCCAAAACAAAAAACTGCCAGGGTTCAAACTGATGCGTTTGTCCGTATACTTTATCTTTTACTAGAAAGATTTGCCCTTTACCATGTTCTACCCGGAAAGCAGATAATTTTTTACGTAAGAAAGCTGGAGTCGCAACTCTCTGAATTTTCTTATTCAATAGTCCTTTTCCTATCTTTTTAAAATTACACCTACAGGTTACAATCGTTTTAGTTTAGATATGCTAAAACTATTTCCTATAGTGATAATTTGCTAAGTATTCATTATTTGTGATTAGGAGCAAAATATGCTTCACAACCTCCTCGTGGATTATGTATATATTTATTCCCATTCAGTGGCATAATTTTAGGCCCAAAAGGATTAGCGGTACCTACAAATAAACCATAAGGAGATGAAGACATTGAACGCAATCCAATGTTATAAGGATTGCCCATTCCATTTGTTGTTACTGGAACCCAATTCTCTCCATCAAAACTTCTATACAAATCAAAGCCAGATTGGTTATCCATAATAAACTGCTCACCAACCTGATTTATTATACGAACAAATGGTTCAGGCCATGTCTCTCTATCTACATAACCAAGTAGACAACTCCAGTCAAAAGTGGAAAGATAAAGCCAGCCGTTGTGCTCACACATCCGCCAAAAATAGCCACAAAAAAAATTGTCAAACCCCGGCAAATACCCTGAAAGTGATTCTTTCATGCCGTCAGGTGTATCCCGAGCATCTCCGACTATTAAATCCCAACTCCCATCAGGAAAAACACGTATTAGCTCTGGTGGAGCAGGTCCAATGTTGTGTTGCCTATCAACACCCCCTCCTTGTATTGCGCTACCGACATATAGAGCTCCTTTAAACACGAACATACTGAGAACAACTTGATTCAGTGGACCACGATAAGCTCCTTTTTCCATGAATTTTTCCCATTTGTAAGGAGCTTTACCTTCTGCGGAAGTACGCCAAATTTGATAACCTTCTAAATTAAAAGTACCCGCATATAGATGTTTGCCAAAACTGGCCATTTCAAAAACTGTTTTATTGCCAGGTTCACCAAAGCCAAAAATATTTATCGGTTCCCATTGGCCTTTAGCAGGATCTTTACTTTCGTAAACAATAGAATGCGCAGACACGTTTGGTTGTCCTCCACGGGAACCTGCACCTGTAGTATAAAGGCAGTCTTTAAATTGAACCATGGTACGTATAGTTGTTATTGGTAAACCAATCAAACCGGGTTCACAGGACTGTTCAAAATTTCTACCATCCTCAGACCTTAACAGTACAGGACCAGGCCCCTTGGCAGGAGACCAAGTGCTTACAAAAAGTGCTGGTTTTTCACTTTTTCCAGTTTGATAAACTATCATACCTCGATACCCTAAATCCCGGGGTATTGGCTTACCATGACTACCAGTTATAATCGGCGCTTTATATACTCTTTCCCAACTGTCATTCCGTATGCTATAACGCCATATCTCTGCGCGTAAATCGAGATCAAAAGGATCCTCCGGACACTCTACAGGCCATGGATTCATACTGATTGGTAACCGTGCCTTCATCAATGGAAAATTACCACGCGTTGTAGACACATAGAGATGATTGTTAAACCAGGTCATAGAATGAGCGTAGTTATTTAACCCATCGCCAAAACCAGTATCGGCTATCTGAAAAAAGTCTTTTTGCGAAAAACCACGGGTTATACCAAGTCTATTTACAGAAGACACTAAACACGTTCTCCTAAGCACAATTTAGCAAAAAAGCTGAGACAACAAATGTTCTTTCGCTTCATTTAAATTCTCAAAAGGTCCTTTCTTTATTGATTCCCGTGTGTCAAAAAACCATTTATCATCTCTGACATAATATCGATTAGATCTAAAGTAACGTTGATTTGAATCTCCCTTTCTACGGGAAAGTTTGTTTACTAACGCGCCTTTCCAAAATTCTCTACAGTTTTCCATAAACTCCGAAGGGCGTGTGATAGGAAAAAAATGCCCTGCTTCACGTATTCTTCTAAAATCAGCATGTGGCCACAATTTCAAGAGTTGTTCACCGGTTAACATGGCCTGGGAGTGTTCACCGTACATTGCGAGTATCGGAAATCTAAGCATCCTTAAACGATTCAACAACAAACCATCATCACTCATTAACTCCTTCTCTGCCTCGGTTGTATTTATTAATTTCAACCATTGGGTAACGGTTCGTATACCTTTTTTCCACATCAAGGGTCGTAACAATTCTTCCACCTCTGGAGAGATCTCAATATTCTGTATCTGCATGGTAGCTACTGCATTTAATAGTTTGTAACCAAAGTATGGTTCATTCACATTAATATCTATATTATTCTTATTAAATATTTGCTGGACTTTTTCCCCAAACTCCCATTTTTTTTTATTACCTAATCGACGTACTGCAGAAATATGGGTATCAATCAACATTAAACTGTTAAACCGAGCAGCATCTAAACTCGCAAGGGCCAACGCGACATTGCCACCAAAACTATGACCTACAAAATGTGCACGTTCAATCCCAAGATGTTCAAGGAGTTGACGAAGATCTACAGCCATATTCTTTGCAGTATATCCACTATTAGTCATACTTGAGCGTCCATGTCCCCTTAGGTCATACAAAGTAACTTTATAGCGCTTCGAAAACGCCGGTGCGTGTCGTAAGTACCAAAAAGCCAGATTTGTGGCCAAACCATGTACCATAACAAGATCTTCACAATACTTCCCAGACTCACATTCCAACTGGATAAAATTGATTTTAACACCATTAACTTTAACTGAAGGCATAATAGTTATTCCATGTATCCCAGCATTCGAAGCTGAGTCATAAGCTGTTCATTTTCATCTTCAGACATGCTCTCCGACTCATCCTCATTAGTACTGAAGTTTGTGGCAGCACCTATAACCACTGGTTTTTTTAAAAGATGCTGTTCTGTAAATATCGGTTCAGGAACCTGTCCTTCAAAGTCACCAGGCACATCCAGCCCCAGACTATACAATAATGTTGCTCCTACATCTGTGATGTTTCGCCTTTCTATAACTTTACCCTGCTTTATTCCCTGACCGTAAGCAAAAAAGACTCCGTCTGGATGATGAGTACCTGCAACCTCTTCGCGTTGTTCAATTATAGGTTTTTTATTCTTGATTGAAACAAAGCCAAAGTCTCGAAAAACTAACAAAAGGTCGGGAGCCTCTTTCATTTGTAACCCAGGAAAAATATCCTCACGCTTATGTATATGGCTTATTACACGCTCCCCTGTATCCAAATCTCTCAATTCTTGCAAGTCGTTTATCAGTTGGTCCCTGAAATTTTCATAATCTTTCGGTTTGATTCCTGAATCACCCGGATTTCTAGCAACTCGAATATTAATACCGTTGCTCGAAGTAGTACGACAATAAGCAGTTGTATTTTTCCAATCTAAGTTAGCGAACATGCTCTCTTCTCGTCGAACGGTTTCTTTGGTATCTGGCATTACCTTCCAATCTAAATAACCCTTTTCATGCAAATAGGAATTAATACGTACAACCTCGTGTGTGGTAGTAAACCCATGGTCAGATGCCATGAAAACCTGCACATCAGGCCCGGCAGCATTAACTAACGCTTCAATAAAGCCGTCAAGCAGCATGAAATACTCCATGCATAATTTGCGCATGCGTTGGTGATATTCGCTAATTATACCTGATTGTAAACCAGGATCTAAGAACATCCACGCTTGATGTTGTAATTTATCAACACCATCAAACATCACGGCCAGCAAATCCAGGGGCTCTTCAGAAAGCAGGTGTTCTGCAATCCTGAACCATTGTTTCTCACGAGGAAGGTGATAACGCACCCAATCCTCACGTTCTGTATCTGATAAAACATTGACAGCGTTCTTTTCCTGATCGAAATCCCAGGCTAATTCTTTAGGGTTAAATCCCTGCAATGATTTAAGACGATCATAAAAATCTGTTGGCACAGTATTGCGACGCAGGTGACGCCATGGAATAAATCCAGGAACCATAAAACCACTATAATCCTTAGGAGGTGGTGCAGTAAAAGGAAAGTTAAGCGCTGCAACACGCTTACCTTGACGGCTGGCAATTGACCATATTGTTTCTGCTTTATTATCTCTAGAATCATATAGTGTGAAGAAGACATCATCACCACGCTCTTCCGCACGAATAAAATCAAAAACACCGTGATTTCCAGGGTTTTTTCCTGTCATCAAAGATACCCATGCAGGAGGTGTTAATGGGTTTGGTGTTGAAAGCAGTTTACTCCGCACACCTTTTTTATATATCATGGATAAAAAAGGCATTACTGCCTGTTTATCACCTGTACATTTTACCAACTCATCCAATATTCTAAAAGTCGCACCATCCATTCCAATAAATAATGTACGCATGCTTATTGTTTACCCCCCCCCCATAGTGTTAACCAAAAAATCTGTTATTTGTGCTATAGTCAAATCAGAAACATAGTTACCATCATTCATCAGAAGATCCTGAAATCCTAACTTTCGATCATAGTTTTGTTCCAACGCAACACATAGTTGTATGATATCGACAGATGCAAAATCTAAATCTTTAACTAAGAACGTATCATTAGTTATGCCTTCATCAAGTTCTAAGCCCCAATCCTGAATTAAATCCTCAACAATCTTCATCAGTGTTTTTCCGATACACTCGTTAGTCAAATTATACATAAAGTTCCTCCTCGTTAATCACTTTATTTGCCTCGTAGCAAGTGCAACTACCGAATCATTATCACAACTGACATTAACCTCAACTACCGTTCCATTATATCTTACATGGGCCAGGTTCCAATCATCATGAAAAAATAAAACCTCAAATTTTTCTGGCATTCCTTGAAGCCCTAATCCTAAATACTTTGAGGCTGCCTCTTTAGCACACCACATACGTAACATTTTTTCCTCTAAAGTATTTCGATCAACGCTACGCAATAATTTCCTCTCTTTTTCTGACAAAGAGCCCTCTATGAGCTCAGGATGTTGAATTCTTCCTATATGTTCAATATCGATACCAACAGAATTCTGTAACTGAGATACTGCCGCCAGGGATAATCGCCTATCGTGGCTAAGAGAAACTTCAGGAAGCTGCACTAAATCATCGCACCACTCGCCATCAACATGAGGTGCTCCTTTCTCGTCGTGTAAAACAATAATGTCAGACGGGTATAGCAATTGTCCTGTTTGCTGAAAAAACCAAAATCTGACAGCCTCCTTAATGCAAGCACGTCCAAGTAACCACTCACGTCGATGCCGTATATTCTTCGTAAGCTGCCTCCATTCATTAAGCTCATCTGAACTCAATAGTGCATGAGCCAATATACGCAAGAATATACCCCCAGATTGTAAGCAGAATTTTTCCGAGAAATGAGGAATCTGCCACAAAATAATATCTGAATATTCTGTGACTTTGCTAAGATGCCCAAGCCAGCCATTTAAAGGATCACGCCGAAACTCATAAAACCTGTTTGGAACTGGAAAGTATATGTTTACAAGATTCTTCACTCTAAGCAATGGCTGCCCCTGTTTATCAATGCATTCAAATTGCCACACTCGTGGTTCTTCCATATTATTGGCTATAGGATTAAGTGGCTGTTGGTGTGCTCGCAATTTCAAATCGTTTATATTTTGCGGACATTGTACATATAGTTCAATGCGTTCTATCGTTGAAGGAAAACTGTTAAAATCAGTTCCAACTTGATGAGCAATCCAGTATGCGGCCAATTGCCCGAGTGCATCCAGTAACACAGGATTTAAAACCATACCAGGTGTTTCATTTTTTTTAAAGAAACCATCAAGACTAACTTCTGAAAGACTTGCTTCAATACCATTGTCATTCCACCAATCGACACGACGAATACTTTGAAAAGTAGGTCCATGAAACATTCCGATAGTATATAATTCATGTCCTTCCCAATGAGAATCTCTCCATTCAGTAGTCAAAGGTACACCGCCTAAACACCAATCTGTGTCAAAATAAAAAATTGCTGAAACAGCAACAGTACCAGCATTGATTATGCTAGCTTGAATTTTATTACTCCCGGAATCAATAACTTCTGCTCTTACATTTAATGTCAGTTCTCCATCATCCAAAGCAATCCAATCAAAAGCCTTGACATCCTCAATAGCTTTAACGGCAGTGCTATCAACCAAAAGGGCAGAAGCTTCTGCCATAATCTCTAAACTTACCATCAAAGGCACACAGGATAGCCCGTATCGTTCTTCATCATATTTTGAAACAGTACCGGACATAATATGATCTCTCAGGAAGTTGTCCTCGTAAATACTAAGGTAACACTCTGCCTGCAAACAGTGTTCATCAATATCTATTATCGAAGTTAAAAAAGGTGTATACTCACTTATAGAATTCACATCTTCTGTTACAGATCCTTCATAACTTCCACAGAGTTCAGCGACCGTCTGCTGTTTATCCAGAAAATCGTGCATAAGATCAAAATAGCTTGACATCACTTGATCAACACCTTTTGGGCTATCAAGAGAATCAATTTTCGGAATCTGTGTATAATTCCCCAATGATCCATTTGTTTTTTTGGATTCATTATTCGTTGATTCCTTGTGTTTCAGTATTTCCTGCAAAGCAGCACGATCAGTATTGCTTATATGCATCACAGGCATTGTGTTCTTCAAAAGAATACCTGGTTGTTTACTTTGCACACTTCCTTCCAGTTCTACAACGTTACATAGACGTGAATTAAATAATTTCTCCAGGTTTAATTCTTTTCCATTAACATAAAGAAGAGATAATAAAATCAGAAATTGCTCAAGATCATTTTTCTGTCGCTGATTTGTTGCTACCGAAATATATTCTCCCTTGGCAAGAATATCATTTACAAATGAGCTGAGATTTCCAGATGGCCCAACTTCTATAAAATAACGAACACCATCACTGTACATTTTAGTCACCGTTTCTCTAAAACGGACTTTTTTTGACCACTGACCAGCCGCCAGCTTTCTAACACCTTGTTGATCTTCTGGGAATAGATCTGCTGTAGAGCAGGAATATAATGGTATTGCTGGAGGTTCTAAACCAATCCTTTCATAATAATCAAAGAAGGCCTTACTTATATCAGAAAATTTGGAGGTATGGTAGCCACGGTCAAATGGTAAGGCTACACATATGCCACCCGCAACACATAATTTTTTTTGCAGAGCTTTAATGGATTCTTTACTTCCGTAAAGCACAAGTTGATTCATACAGTTGTCCATAGCAATCATTACTTCATTATTAACGGCAGCAATGTGTTTTTCAACGGTTGATTGAGGCAGTGCACCTACAGCCAACAATGCACCGGTAGGAATTTTCCCCTCAGCCAGTACATTTTTATAGATTGCATTAAGCTCCCTGATAAATCCGGCCAACTGTACTAAATCTTTAGAATCCATTGCTCCCGAAGACACTAAAGCTGATGACTCACCTGTACTGTGACCAACCATAACATCTGGTTGCACTCCAAATGATTTTAGCAGGGTATACATTGCCTGACCAGCAACAAAAACCGCTTCTGAACCAACATCCATATCATATAGTTTTTTTTCCAAATTTTTACGGTGTAGTTCAGTTAATTCACTTTGTGGTGGAAATACTATGTCAGTTCGAGTTTCACCTGGTACGTCATTATATAACCCTCTCCAAAAACCAAACCACTCTCTAACCTCTTCAAAATGCAACGCAAGGTCAGTGAACATACCAAGATATTGGGATCCCTCACCAGGAAACATGAATGCTAATTTACCATTTAGAAGCTTACTGCTGTAGTTAATACCATTTCGTGTTGACCAACTTACTCTTGTATTGTTCTGAAGACGCTTCAATGCTTGGTTTATTTTCTTTACAAAGTCATCTGCATTTTTAACTACCAGCGCAAGACGATGCTGACACTTTATTTCATTGTCCACCAATGTAGCAGCTATATCGCTTATCTTACAACCTGAATTCCTTTTTAAGAAAGACGCTACCTTTTTCAATTTGGCAATTAGTTCATCGACATTTTCAGCAGAAAAAATACATAATTCAGCTGGCCATGCTGAGAGTTTCAGCGGCTTCATCGCTTTTTCCGGCGCTTCTTCAAGAATCGCATGCGCATTAATGCCACCAAAGCCAAAGGAATTTATACCTGAACGGCGAACACCCCCTATACGAGATATCCATGGTTTTGTCGCTGTATTAACATAAAAAGGGGTGTTTTCAATACTTAACACTGGATTAACCGAGTCACAAAGAGTCGGAGGTAAAATTTTATGATGCAGTGCTAAAGCACTTTTAATCAATCCCGCAATTCCAGCAGCTGGAATGCAGTGGCCAATCATTGATTTTATTGATCCTATCGCAATGCTACCCTGTACTCCCTTTCGTTCTCCAAATATTTTTTTAAGAGCAGAGATCTCAGTTTTGTCTCCTAGTGGGATACCTGTTCCATGAGCTTCTATCAACTCTATTGTTTCTGGGGCAATTTCACTAGCACTATATGCTCTTTCTATACTCAATGCTTCTCCATCAACACTCGGAGTCAACAAACCAAAACCCTGGCCATCGCTAGCTTGCCCTATATTTCGTATGACTGAGTATATACGATTATTATCGGCAATCGCATCAGACACTCTTTTCAATGCGATAATGCCTAGCCCTTCACCCAGCAATGTTCCATCGCTACCTTCTTCAAATGGTCGCAATTTCCCCCGTTTGCTCATTGCACCAAGTTGCGTAAAGATAACAGCAACCTCTGCAGGCAATGAGGCATTAACCCCACCTGCCAACATCATACGGCTGCGTCCATTGCGCAATTCATCAACTGCTGCACTCACCGCAAGTAATGAAGAAGAACACGCAGCATCAATCAAGTAGTTTGGACCTTTTAAATTCAGTCGATTTGCAATTCTACCTGTCATTACATTCGGCACTAGACCTGGAACGATATCGGCATTAAACTGTGGAAGTTTTTTCTCCATAAGTTTACGAATTTCTGATAACTTATAGTAGTCAACAGATGGACAAACTGCCTTTATCAACTCTACCGTCTGGTCTAATACAATATTATGCTGTATAAGGTTTCCCTGCCCTCTATGAAGGTAGGTACTATGGCCAATGATAATACCTGTATCACGATGATCAAAATCACAGCCTAAACAACCTGCATCCTGAAGAGCATCTCGCGCAATACGTAAAGCCAGAAACTGATCCGGCTCACCGCCATCTACAGAATTTGGCATGATGCCAAATTCTTTTGGATCAAAGCGATATAAATCTTTCAAAAATCCACCGTAAGAAGTATTAATCCGGCCTGAACCCAGGTAACGTTCAGCCTCCCAATCAGGTAACGGTTCACTTATTACGTCAACGCCAGCTAAAATATTGCACCAAAAAGTTTCTAAATCAGGAGCCTGTGGAAATGTACACGCCATCCCAACAATTGCAATTGGTTCTTCGTTTATTTTTCTTTCTTTTATCATGAGTAGTAATAAATCATTTGATAATATCTATACCGTATCTCTTGCCGCAACCTTAGCAGTGCCACCAAGACGGTTTAACCCGGCACTTGACACACATTCCATGTCCTCAATCATCACCCTGACATTACCGTCCAAATCTGAGAAACAAATGTTTGCGCGAACTATATGAGAGTCTACAGAATCTATTAGTTCAAATTTCATAAAAAGCTGTTCAGGCAAGGTTTCAGAGTACCGAATAACACGGCCAAACTTTGAAGGCAGTGCTGTTTCATTGCGAAAGACGCGTGACCATATTATGGCCATCTGTGCTGAAGCATCCAAAACTGCCGGATCAAATATCCACTGATTATGGAGGGGTTCAACATTCACCAACAATTGAGCAGGCAATGTTGTGTTCACTAATGCATTAGCTCCTTCACCAGACAACCCATCTATCCTTTTAATTACTTGAAATACAGGTCCATGGAACAACCACTCATTATATACATTGTTAACGTTTAATTTAGTTTTAGCATACGGTTGTGGTTTGCATTTAAAACCATTGGACAGGTTATGCTCAAGGCACAAAACCGATCGATAATTAATTCTATATCTGCCATTATCTTGTTCAGATTGAATAGACACATTAACCTTAAAACTATCAGTGCTGCCATGTTTTGGTTGATTAATGACCAAACGCAATTCCTGATTTAAATCTTTCAATTCGATACCTTTTAGAAGTTGACAATCTCTGGCTTCAACAACAATACAACCGGGCCATAACTTGCATGCTGATTCTGACATAATTTCTATTGCTACAGCAGCAGGCATCACCGGAACACCATCAATGCAATGATCTTTTAAATAGGCGTGGTCACTTCCTATGCTGAAAGTAATAATATTATCACCATTTGCATCTGTAGTCATCGTTGACTTACTTAGAAATGGTCCCAGAATATTATTACTTGCAACCTTGTTTGATTTACTCTCACCCTGACTAATTGTTGCCTCGTGCTCCTCCCAATGTCCTTCTCCACAAATAATTTCGACATCAACTTTAACATTCTGAGCCAGCTCATTCTTAAAAAGTTGACGACCAGCTTCAGCACTCACCAACGAGATGCCTTTTGCCGCAAATTTAGATTCAGTCTCTTTAGTTACCATTCCAGCACCAAATTTTGTTGTGCCCCATGGCCCCCAGCATAGCGACTTTACATTAACCTTATAACTCTTCCAGTTAGTTTCTAGTTGACAACAAAGCCTGCTCATAAGTTCGTTAGCTGTTGCATAATCGGTCTGGCCACTATTACCATAACGACCTGCTACTGAGCTTAAAACCGTAAAGAACCTAAGCAACTCAGGTTTAATAAACTTTTGCAGTAACAAGAGACCTATTACTTTTGTTTCGACCACACGTGACCAGCTTTCGCTAGTTTTGTCCACTAGCAACTTATCCTCTATTACTCCAGCACCATGAACTACACCACTTATACTATTGTATTTCTGGTAAATAATTTCCAGTAAATTTTGCATTGCGTCTTCATCCGTTACATCAACCACGAAATATTCTACTGATGCTCCACGTTGTTGAAAATCCATTAAATTGTTACGCATTTCTCTACCTGCCATGATAGAGTGTACTTTGTGTTGAATCTCTCCTGGAGTCAACAGTAATCGGCCATTACGCACTTCTGAAATAAAATATTGACGTAAGGATAAAGAGGTTGTTAATGTTCGTAAAGCTTCCGGCTCATCTGGTGGAAGCGAACTGCGACCTGTCAATAATAGCGTATTACCATGTATAGCCAATTCTCGAAGTAATTCAGCAGTTACGCCTCTTAACCCTCCAGTAGCTAAAATCACTAGATCACGAGTTGCTTTATTGAATAGCTCTTCTTTTTCCTCAAGCGACTCAGGTACAGTCCTGAAAATTGTTCTTTTGCCATCAGGATAACCAACCTCGATTCGCTCCCCTACAATCTCTATCTCACTTAGTAAAGATATAGCTATCGAACCTGCCTGTTGTACTGGATCAATATCAACGGCCTTAACCCTTAATTCTGGTTGTTCCTCAACCAAAGACTTAAGCAAGCCTACAGCACCTCCCTGCAGTGATAGGCCGCAAATATTATTGCTATTACGGTTAAAATACCCACCCAATGCACTTGCAGACAAAACATGAGCATCATGAGCTAGCTTACCATTGAGTTTATGTAGCAAAACAAAAAGTGATTTTTCATTTAATTGCAACTGCCTTTTCCAGTCTTTTACCCTGGTGTCTGTTTGAAACCAATCTAAGTCTAATTGAGCAAGGTGAACTAAACCAGTAATCTGATCACTGTCATTTTCCAGAGAAATACAATATTCATTCAACAAATTTTCGTCAGCCAATATCTCACGTTCAACTATGCTGACTGAACAATTTCGAGCACGAAGTAATTTAGATAGAGCTAACGCTACACCTAACGTATCTTCTGTAATAATGAAGTGCCCTTTGTTTAAGCGCTTAAGGGCATTCTTTCCAATAAATTCATATTCAGGTTCTAAGATATGCCGGAATGAGTGACTGGCGCTATCAGCCTTTAATCCCATTCCGGCTCGTTCAAAAGGGACTTTTACCTGTCCATTATCCCTGAGTTTATCCAATATATCCAAAATACCATTAAAGGTTGGCTGGGTATTCAAGCCTCCTCCATCTTCACCCAATTTCTGGCCGAAAGCAGGCGGTAATGCTTTCAATAAAGAGCTGACAATCTCAACACGTTTTATGGAATCAATTCCGAGATCGGCTTCCAGATTCTGATCCAATTGAACCATATCAGGTGGATACCCGGTTTTTTCTTCAACAATACTAAGTAAAATATTAGTCATTTTCCCACGATCAATTGTTTCGTCAGGCGTTGTTATGGGCCCATTATCGACAGAAGTCCTTTCTTTTTGTACTGATGTGTTTATTGGCGCCTTCTTCTGTACTTTTGATGATCTCGCAAAGTCTACAGGACCTGAAACCTCCTTAGACACATCTGTCTCTACATCAGGCTGAATTGGTGGAATAGCCTCCTGTTTTGACAATTGATTTGAATCTGGCGCAGCGTCATCAAAAACTTTACGAAACTGTTTTTGTCTCTTCTGTCGCTGCTCTAAACGCTGCCCATTTGAAGAGCTGCCCATATACATAGACATGATGCGTTCCTGTGTTTCCAGGAAATGTCGCATCATATCAAAATATTCCGACATAATATCGGGATTATCAGTTATGGGTATTTGCTTTCTACTGTTCATCCGGATTTCCTCCTTTCTGTACTGTTTTAGTTTTAAATCCATTTTACCACTTGGCTCATTATTATTAACTTTACATGGTTGTTTATCTTTAGTAGCAGGCAGAGTTGTTAAACTGCCGCTTAGCTCCTCCTTCAGTACACCGATTTGCTTCACCGCTTCTGTAGCCGGCCTGGCACCACTTCCATTTAGTAACCAAGTATGTTTTGTAATTAACTTTCCACGCCTCAACTGTGTTAAGTCAACAATATCACCATAAACACAATCACGTCCTTCAAACAATTTAACTATATCCAACTGCACACCTGCACAGAGCAATTGACCAAATGTGTTTAACATTCCATTAATTCCTCCGTTAACACTATCAATAGCGACAGTCTTATGTGGCTTGTTACCAAGAATTTTTCCAACAAGCTTGGTCAATACCGCTTTAGGACCAAGTTCCAGGAATACCCTTGCACCATCACTATACATGGCTTCAATCTGAGATACAAACTCAACAGGACGCACAAGGTGTTCCGCCATTGTCTGTTTAATCTGAGAAATGTCATCAATATGTTTCTTACCTGTTGTATTCGAATAAACCGGAAGTTCACCAATACGCCAATCTATCTTATTTATCATATTCGCTAAAGGCGTCTGAGCAGGTTTAACAAATGATGAATGAAATGCTGCTGATACGGCAATTTCACTTGTGGCAACACCTGACTCTACCAATTTTGCCATAGCCTCTTTTACAGCTGATTTTAAACCTGAAATAATTATTTGTTTCGGAGCATTATGATTTGCAACAATCACGTCATCTATACCCAAGATAGCCTTTTCAACATTCTCCCTGGATGTATGAACTACTGCCATCGTACCTAACTCCATACCCGCCTCCTTTACGGCATCAACAATAAAACGTCCACGCGCTTCAGAAAGCGATATCAGGTCATCGGCATCAATAAAACCTCCCGCAAAAAATGCTATAAATTCCCCGTAACTATGCCCTCCCAACATATCGGGCTTTAGACCGAAAGAGCGCATAAGTTTCCAAAGACCTATACCAACAGCACCCAACGCGGGCTGGGCAACATCTGTTTGAGTCAATGCCTTTGTCGCCTCATCTCTAGCTTCTTCAGTATAAGTGCCTCGAGGAAATATGAAGTGGCTCAATCTCACGTTATTACCAAATCTGGAAGAAAACTGCTCTCTTAATAATTCATCGGCTTCGGATAATACGTCTGCAACTACAGAAAAGCGCAGTGCAAGCTCTCTCATCATACCAGTGTATTGTGACCCTTGGCCAGAAAACAATACCGCTACCTTTGCATCATACTTTATACTATCACCATGATACACACCTGAAGGTAATGCCGTTATTTCACCCTTAAAATAGCGTAAAACTGTTCCGATTTTTTTTGTCAAATCAGCTAAATTCTCTGAGATAATTGCTAAGCAGGTTTCCCCCACTTGCCATTTCTTTGCTAAACAGTAAGCTATATCTCTTAATTCTACATCATTTACTGCTTTCCCCAGCTCTTTCTGCAAATTTATAAGTTGCTTTGTCAAATTTTCACAATTGTCTCCACTCCATACAAAGAGCTCGGACAGCCAATGTTGACTTCCCACTGCATTTAAGCGTTGTCTATACTCAGACGTACTCTCTTCCAATACAACATGAAAATTCGTACCACCAAAACCAAACGCGCTACATGCACCACGACGTGGTAGATCTCTGGACGTTAACCAGGGTGTTGCTTGATCCATAAAATAAAATGGGCTATCCTTCCGCTGTAACACTTCATTAGGTTGAGTTACACCATAATGCGGCGGTAAGACACGATGGTGCAACGCTAAAGCTGTTTTGATTAATCCAGCAATTCCCGCCGTTGCTTTGGTATGTCCAATTAATGTCTTTACGGAACCAATAGCGGCCTGATGAGACACACAACCTGATTCTCTAAGCAAGGTTGTTGTACTTTCCAACTCGGCAGTATCTCCAGCGACAGTTCCGGTACCATGGAATTCAAACATGCCTACCGTATCAGGGCTAACACCTGCGTTTTCATATGCACGTTTCATGGCACGCAATTGACCATCAGGATGCGGAGCAGTTAACCCCTTTGCTTTCCCATCGCTACTACCAGCGATCCCCTTAATTACCGCATAGATTCTATCACCATCACGTTCGGCATCTTCAACTCTTTTTAAGGCAATCATCGCAATACCCTCAGAAATCACGATTCCATCGGCTGTCGCATCAAATGTGGTACAGGAACCACGTGGTGACAATGCCTGAGTCTGACTGAAACACAAATATCCAAAAGGACCCTGGACAGTATCAACACCACCAACGATTACCATATTACTATGCCCGGCTACCAGTTCACCAACCCCTTGGTATACTGCAGCTAATGAAGATGCACATGCTGCATCTGTAGTATAATTAACGCCACCCAGATTAAGTCTGTTGGCAATACGCCCTGGCACAACATTTAGCAATATCCCGGCAAAAGTATCCTCGCTCCACTCTGGCAAACGCTTGGCAATCCTATCGGGCAAGTCACCGTGAAATCTCGGTAACTCGGCACGAAGCCCGTACTGCATACCAACATCGCCAGCACCACCACTGGCGCCAATAATGACTGATACCGATTCTCGATCAAATTCCCTCTCTTCGTAACCAGCATCAATCAACGTTCTATGGGCCACTTCCAAAGCCATTAATTGCATCGGATCTACGGATTCAATTGACTTTGGGGGCATTCCATACTGAGTAGGATCAAAATTTAGATCATCTAAAAACCCACCCCACTTAGAATAAATTTTATCTTTTGCTTTTCTATTCTCATTGAAGTACAAACGCCAATCCCATCGATGAGAAGGTATTTCAGTTATTGCGTTTCTTTTATTTATAATATTTTCCCAGTAAGTTCGTATATCACCTGCTTTCGGCAAAAGACAAGCCATACCTACAATCGCTATATCAGTAGATATTTGTTTATCAGGACGCGCAGTTTCAGAGTTTACGTCAGTTAAGAGAGACGAATAAATATTCGAAGATTCGGCTGATACATCATTATGAAGATCGGCAATACTTACTGTTTTATCACGTAATGCTGCAAGCTGGCCTATCATGTAAACACCCTCTTGAAACTGTTTTTTTTCGTCTACGTCGATCAAGTCAAACTTTTCACCCTGTAATTCAGATGAGGAACCACGTGTTATTCCTTTTGATGCAACACGTAGCTTTCCAAGCAGAAGTCTGTCCAGTTCCGCATTAATCTGATCAGTCGGTACTTCATCAGATTTCATCTTCATCTTCTCATGCTCAAAAAGCTCTACCATTGGTGTCTCACTACATCTTATTGAATGGCCTGGGCCACTCTCAAGAATGTGCGTTTTGGTGCAACGTAATGCACTGCTCTGAAATCCCTTAACAACTGCACCGGTTTCAAGTATCTCATTTGTAAAAAAATATGCAGTGCCTAAAACAACACCGACATTAACTCCCAGCTTAACAAGTGGAGCAGTAATTGAAGCCACAATGGCAGTAGACTTTGCATCGTGAATACCTCCGGCGAATAATATATGGTACTTTGTCACATCTTCCTTAGGATTCTTCAAAGTTTTGAGTAATTTACCAACCATATCTTCCCAAAGTACAAAACTTGATCTCGGACCTATATGCCCTCCGCATTCCCTTCCCTCAAAAATAAACCTGTTTACACCCTGTGCAATGAACATATCCATGATCGCGGGGGTTTGCACATGAACATAAGTCTTTATGCCTTTGGCCTCCAAGACCCGAATTTGGCTTGGCTTACCACCAGCTACAATTGCATAATCAGGTAAATAATCATAAACGGCCTTCATCTGTGACTCCAGCAATTCAGTTTTATTGAATCCCAATATAGCAACACCCCATGGTTTACTTTCAAGCAATCCTGATACTTCCTTAAGAAGGACATGGACTTGGTCCCCTTTCAGCTTAGAAAGAGCGGCAAAAGGAAGAGCTCCGGCTTCAGCAACACTAAATATAAACGCCGCATTATCGCTTACATGTGCCATGGGACCCTGTACAATCGGGTAAATCGTACCATGCGATTTTGCGAGTGATGAATCTGTACTAAAAATGTTTAATGTTTTGGCTGTTTTAATGTGATCGTAAATAGCTTTTCTTAGAGCAGAAAAAATAGAACCAACGGTTTTGAAACGTTTAGCGAGAGGTGCAGCAAAAGTAGCATCCTGACCAAGCAGCCAAATGGCCGATGCTTTTTTATCCCAGGATATATACTCTTGAATTTGTTGATGCCATCGGAAGCGCACATTATATTCTTTATCAAGGTCTTCCTCTAACGCCATCTCTAAATGATCAAGTTCCTGTTTGACATCATATTGACCTTTTCTACGGTTATAAATTCGGTAACACATTGTATTACCGTTTATACATATAGTCTCAGTGCCGTCCATCCTGCCAATACTTTTTTTAATGTCATCTGGTAAAGTGGATTCTAAAGTCAGCAGGAGTTGTGAATCTAAAACCACACCAGCCGCACCAGCAGTATAACAGGCAGCAGCAGTACACAAGCCAACACCACCTTGTATCCATACCGGTAGCGATATTTGAGAACATATTTGCTGTAGGAGAATAAAAGATGTCTTTTCGCCTACAATTCCGCCTGATTCATTACCTTTTGCAAGAAAGCCATCAATATCACATTGTTTACCAATTTCTGCTTGTTCAAGAGAAGTGATTTCAAGAATTACCAGGCAGTTGCGGAGATGGAATTTATTAACAAAAATCTTAAGTTGTTCAGGTTTACAAAGAGTTAGGATTACGAAACCTATGGTTTCTGGAAGTTCGGAAATTAACCGAGATACAAAAGATTCGTCTTGTCCGTTAAGTTTAACACCGCAAGTATTCTTCGAATAACGGACCATTTTTTTAATATTACTAATGGCAATATTAAAATCATTAATATATTCCAGATCCAATACCCCTATCCCACCGGATCTACTTGCCGCAATTGCGATAGATGGATCAGGCAATCCAGACGGTGTAAGCGCAATAAAATGGAATGGATTCGCCAGCCCCAAAACCTTATTATCTTTTAATGGAAATACATTGTTATAGGTCAACATAATAGTATAATACCCAAATTGACGGATTTTACGTAAATATTAACAAATAAGGCAGTCAGATTTACATTGATTTGCAGGCAATACGTGTTGATGTTATTTAGTCTGTGTTAATGAAATTAATTTATCAACAAGTTAAATAACTATATTATCGGTTAATATCTGCTGGGCTTTAATAAAACTTGCTTATTTAATGGTAAATATGAGGATTGGTTAGCACCGTTAAAGGACGCAAAATTTTTCTGATCTATTCTTCTGTAGGTTTCTACCCCAGGTTTTATCATCTTCTCATTTCGCACTTTTTGCGGTGTAGAAACTCTGTTTCATGAAAGCTAATCCGACCTTCCTACGTCTCCTTTCAAAATCCTAAACCTGTACTTTTACACCTATATTATATTAAAGATGTGTAAAAAAAATAGATAATTAAAAACAGAACTTGCCACTAAATCCAGAAATGAATGATAATCGAGACGGTTAATGGTTTTCGAAAAATCGTAGTGTAGATTTTTCGAAAACCATAAGGGATAAATGTAAATTAAAACAACAGTAATTGAAAGCTACAAGTTTCAGTCAATTGCTTTCTCTTTACGCTTGCGCCTTGCTACCCCACAGGCAAGTCCAACAAGACCGATCCCAAGCAGGGCTATGGTTGTAGGTTCAGGTACCGGTTTAGGCAGAAGTGCTTCTTCATAATCAATCGTTAATACCGAGCTGTCTATAAAGAAATCACTTTGTTGTGTGCCGATACTGGTAATTCTAGCGCTGAATGTCCCATTGATAAGACCCAAATCCCCAATTACATTTACAGCAGGAAATGCACCAGTCTCTATTTCTCCAAGAAAAGAAGCCCCATTTGCATCATCAACAAGAAGTCCAAACTCATTGACTAGTGGATCGAAATCATCCGTAAAGGTTAATACCAACGAAGCACTAGTGATATTTGCTACCGGAGGAAGAAAGTCAAAATGATGCGTCCATTCAACAAAATCGCCACCCTGTTCTAACTTCCTTACTGAAACACCACCATAACCATCCAGATCTCCGCCGTCTGGTGCAGTACCACCAAAGGAAAAATTGACTTGATCGACAATCTGGAATGCACTGGCTCGATTTACCCCACCAAATATAATTAACAAACCAAACACACAAATAAATACATGCTTCATTATCCCCTCCTTTCAAAAAATAAAAAGTACAACAGTTTTATTGACCTTAGTTCTGCTCGACCTGATATCCACATCTAAAATATGTTCGTCCATTTTTATAATATTTTATTTTTGTATAAATACCCTTTTTTTCATTATATTACTTTGTTACAAAATTGTGAAAAAATTTATTTTTTTTAAGTCGTAAATTATAAATTTTGATAACCTATGTAATATCAATGCATTTCATTTGAAAGCGCCCTGATTTCTCCACTTTCTTCCATCACTACCGGGTAGCCTTCAAGGATATCAGGGATTTTTTGATCCAACTCAGGCGTCTTTTCAACGACATACACTTTTATGCATGGTTTATCGTTGCAGATACTCTGAGCCGTACCTACCACGCCAGGCAATGACATCAAGCCGTCAGTGTGTTCCTTAAGGACTAATTCAATAGCCTTTGTAGTCATTTGCTTTTTTCCTTCCTGATCATTGACAGTTTTGTTTATACAACTTGAAACTCCAACAATCAAAAATACAACTCCGATATTCAACATAACGCTGTTCATACTTTTCCAATAACAGTACAAACGGCACATTGATAGCAATCTCCTTGACACGCCCATTCTTCCAAGATAACATCACGGATTGTCTCCATTTATTAAATAATAATAGAGAGGAGACAATCCGCTTCATACTCAATTATGTTCTTTCTAATTCAGTAAGGTTTTATTGACCGTCAACGGTTACGCCGAAACGATTGAGCACGTCAGCAATCGGATTGGCAACCGTCATAGTAGTACTTCCTGCAAACAACAGACCTACGGGTCTACCCCTACCTCTTATACCTGCTCTAACGATTAATGATCCCGAATCACCGCCATCACTGAAAGAACCTGGCTCTATGAGGATTTGTCGAACAAATCGCGCGGTGCCACTACCGTAACCAACATTAACAGTAGCATTGATTCCTGTAATTGTACCTCTGGTTTGTCCAGTAGTTCGACCATATTTCATTACGCGCTGGTTGAGCCTCACAAATCGTGCTATCTGAGATTTTGGTGTGCCATAACCATCGCTTGGTGTGGCATTGCCTAAGTTTGCTAATGAGGAGAGAGCAATTGCCGCATCGATAACATTGTTGGCGGTTGTAGAAAAAACGATTGGCTCATAATCATAGAGAGTGCCAATCGCATCATCCGGATTTACACCACCATCAAATGTTCCAGGTTGAATCACGTTATCACCAATAGAAGCATTATTTTCATCGGCATAGACATGGTTATTGCTCAAAGCGAAAATATCCGTACCGTCAGTTACTCTGCAGCCGATGGTGCCGGCTGTGATACTGGGGTGTCCAGTCGAAACACCTATCGGTACCGGTCTGGGAAATCGTTGTGTGGGATCAACTGGAGGTGCGATGATCTGCTTATTCCTGGTAATAATTTCGCCTGTTATCTTTACAATACAGGGAAGTCCTTCTATCTCAGAAGGAAGGTACGCCGATCTTGCAGATTCAAAAGACTCTGCAAGTATTAACATTGCTGGCTGTCCATCTTTAGTAAGCCCTATCGCTGTTCCAACAATTCCAGACCCCATCAGAATGGTGTTCGTATGGCGATTTTGTACGGCCATAGCAGCTTGAATCAGTGGATTGGACTCATCTAATTCAACCGCATCTTCATTCAAGTCAGTATTTTTTTGGACAACCGCTGCCTCTACATCTCCCTGTCTAAAGAACCCATTGCCCCCTGTCCACTGAACAGCGCAAAGCGCAAAGATAAAAGCAATGAGACCAAATATATACTTAGGATGTTTACGAAAAATATTTATCATAATACCACACACTCCTTTCTCAATAAATTAAAACCCTACAGGCGGTTTTAGCCTGCAATCGTGTCATTCTGAATGAGGAGTGACTTAAGATTCATTCACGGAATCTTACTAACTTCACAAAATAGCATCGGCTCACTAACAATAGACTCTTCGCTTCACTCAAAATGACAATAAATGTATCTTGCTATGTAACAAATATCTAAAATGGAAACCACTATACATCAACTGGATTATTTGATCATACCCCCCTCCTTTCCATCTATAAGTAGATTGCTTTCCCTCATTTAACAGAACTTACCTTATTGAGAGTAACCACTTTTCCTTCAACATTTATCTTCTTTTATTATATACAAAACCAAACAGATTACTAGTTTTTTTCATTGATGACTATAAACATAGATTTTCATGATAAATTGGCCCCTTTATTATTAGAGGTATATGTGGAATTTGTCTACTAATTCTCTAATGGCAGATCTCAAACGCAAGTAATGTTATAAGACAAAAGCATCTTATAATCTTCTGGTTCCTCTAGTATGGATTTGACAAACACATCTATTGTATTCACAACGATTTTACTGTATTGAACAAAAAACGGGAATCATTGGGGAACTTTAAAAATGTTTCAAACCACGATTCTCTGGCTACTCCAAATTGTGATATTGCCCCCCCCTCCCTGCAGCTCACATGGTCATGCTACGAACGCAATGACAATGCCTGCGGTCAATGCCAAAGCTGCCTCATCCGCCTGAAGGCATTTGAGGAAGCAGGGGTTAAAGGCAAGATAAATAATACTTATGGGCTGGACATCAACCCATATACATACATCAATATTGTATAGTATCCGAGTGGGCATGTTTACGTTGGTAAATTCTCCATGCAAATATACAAATAACAATGAGAATTGAAGAGTCTACCAACCCTGCAAGTAAAACAAATAGCTCTCTACCATGCATGAAAAATGTAGAATAGAGGAAGAGTACTGCGATGGACTTGGAGATAATAATCAGACAGAGGGAAGCATCTAAGTAACGAGGCATGATGGCTCCGAGGCCGTAAGCAAAAGCCAGGCCAACATGCATCGCTCCACTCTGTTTAGGCCAGAAAGGAGAGTCTCCCGTAATTGGCATCTGGAGCATTTTCAACCAATAATCAGTAAAAAACCAGTTTAACAAACCCAAAATCAACGCGTGTATACCGATTAAAGCGGTAACTAACCGAAGAACAAGATAAAGGAATTCCAGTTTATCATATTTCTTGATATTTGCTGACAAATTAAAATCCTTCTTGTAAAATATTAACTTGAACTTTGTCTTATTTAAACGGTTCTAAAACTTCTACATCATCAGGTAAATCCAGGATGAATATTTTATCGGGCATGTTTGGATTGATTTGAATATTTGTTAGTTCGATAGTGTTTATAATCTCTCCGTCACTCTCAAACATCTGATATTGGACTGGAAGCCAGAGCCCCTCTTTGACCCACAACAGTATCCTGTCGTATTCAGAATCGAATGTCTCTTTTGGAATGAGTTCTATGTGATACAATGCTTCCTCTTCTGTTGCAATATCTTCAAGCAGAGTAATAGTATAGTTCTCTCTGGCTTTTTCTGTCGTATATTCATATCCCAGGTCAAATATACTCATCCCCTGTGGTGAATCCGTATCACGGTTTATTTCATACTTTTCCACCTGCTTTTCGTTCAGATGATATATCCAGATGTAAGTGCCGTCGATGACGTTAATTTCATTTCGCGGAGGAAAGAAATTAAGGTTCAGCTTTTTAGGTTTTTTGTATTGTAAAAAACCGTTAGAAATCTCTTCCGAGTCTAACAGAGAAATAACTCTTGAATATTTAATATCCGCATCCATTGTCTTAAGGTGGGAATTGGCATCTTCTACTTTCTTTAATATTTCATCAAGACTATAGCTGATATGATCATCCTCACCATAGGAGTCAGTTTGGTTGAATACTATAATGAAAGCAGATAATGTAATTATAATATAGAGTATTTTTCCCTTATACATACCTAAATTCTAACATCAGCATTCAATTTTACAAGGATTAAGTAGAAATGGATCTCACCACAGACGAAATAGAAAACAGTAAAATTCTCATTACCATGGGAATGAGGGAAAAATGGAATTTTGTAGTGGCTGTTTCCGCGCCTGACTTTTCATTCAGGCGGGGAAACAGCCACTACTGCACCTTTATCGGTTGACAGTAAAATATACAAGTGATACGATAAAAAACATGTACGTATTAAGATCTAAATACTTATTAAAAGACCCGGAAAACGTAGTCGATAATGGTGCTGTCTTAATTGATGATGATGGCAGAATTAAATTTGCCGGACAATCTAAAGATATTGATAACATAGAGCCATGCCCGTCAATTGATCTTGGTGATTCAGTAATAGTACCAGGATTTGTTAACACACATACTCATCTTGAATTGACCCATCTTCACAAATGTATTGAAAGCGATGGTATTTTTACAAATTGGATCAGGCAGTTAATTGATAAAAAAAATGGGTGGTCTGAAAGTAAATATGCTCTTTCAGTTCGAGATGGAATTGAGAGTAGTCTTAAATCAGGAACGACAACGGTTGTTGATATTACCAGAAATGGTGCTGCACTGAACGAACTAAAGACAAGTAAGATCAGAAAGTTGCTTTTTTTTGAAATAATAAATTTTAACCCTGATACTGCAGAAAATACTATAAGTGATTTCAAGAAATTAATTTCTGGCATAAACACTAACGATTTACTATCAATAGGGATCTTCCCGCATGCTCCTTATACAGTTTCAGAAAGGCTTTACAGAGAATGCAAAAAAATTTCAAATGAATATAATATTGATGTCGCTACTCACATAGCTGAAACTGAAGATGAGATTGAGTTTCTGACAAAAGGGTCAGGACATTTTGTATCATTACTGGATGATTTCAATATGTTAAACAACTGGAGATGTCCCCAACAGAGTCCAATTAAATATCTGAATAATGTTGGTTTTCTGGAAAAAGGTTGTATACTTATTCACTGTAATTACTTATCAGATGAAGAAATCTATCTTATTGAAAAAAGTAAATCAAATGTTGTATTCTGCCCCAGGAGCCATGAATACTTCCACCATGAAGGCCATCTTTTCTCTTCGTTAAAAGATAGAAATATCAATGTTGCCTTGGGGACAGACAGTCTTGCAAGTAATGACACTCTCAGTATATTAGACGAAATGAAATTTATCCGAAGCCATTATCAAGACATCAGGCCACAGGATATTTTTCATATGGGGACTATTGCCGGAGCAGTTGCTTTAAAAATGGAGAACCGTATTGGAATGCTTTACCCGGGATTCTATGCTGATATTGCAGTAATTGAGTCTGAGAACATGAACTTAAATAATATATATGACGGAATTTTTTCTCAGAGTTCTGAATGTGTACTCACAATAGTCTCGGGTGAAATCTGTTATGATAGAAACCAAAAGGAGATGTTTGATAAATGTTAGATATAAATATAGTTCGTAACGATATTGAAAAGGTCAGGCAGGCAGTTATTAATAAAAATGAAAAAGCTGATCTTGATTCGTTATTGGAACTGGATTCAAAACGTAAGGCCTTGTTGATCGAATGTGATGATCTTAGAAACAAGCGAAATGTTACCTCTAAGAAAATCAGCGAACTGAAATCAAAGAAGCAGGATGCTTCAGGTGTAATACTAGAGATGAAGGGTGTCTCTGATAACATTAAGCAGTTAGAGGTTGATATCAAGGCGTTAACGGATGATCTTGAGTCGATACTTTTAAATATTCCTAACATCCCGGCATCTGATGTACCGGTCGGCAAAGACCCGGCATCAAATGTCGTTGTAAAAACCTGGGGTGAGAGGAAGGAGCTTTCATTCACCCCTCTCCCCCACTGGGAGATTGGCAAGGCTTTGGATATTCTGGACTTTGAAAGGGCCGCAAAGATATCAGGCGCCGGTTTTACACTGTATAAAGGTGCGGGAGCAAGGTTGGAACGCGCGCTTTACAATTTCATGCTGGATCTGCACACACAGGAACATGGATACACTGAGGTCTTCCCGCCTTATCTCGTTAACAGATCTTCAATGACCGGAACAGGACAATTGCCAAAACTGGAAGAAGACATGTATAGGTTCCCTGAAGACGATCTGTTTCTTATACCAACTGCTGAAGTCCCGGTAACAAATATACATTCAAACGAGATCCTGTCCACTAAAGACCTTCCACTATACTACTCAGCCTATACGGCCTGCTTCAGACGAGAAGCAGGCTCATATGGAAAGGACACCAGGGGTATGCTGCGAGTTCATCAATTCAACAAAGTTGAGTTGGTAAAATTCGTGAAACCAGAAACATCTTACGACGAACTGGAATCTCTTTTGTCTGTATCTGTGAAAGTTTTACAGATGTTAGGGCTGCAGTATCAGATACTGAAACTATGTACAGGAGATTTAAGCTTTGCTGCAGCAAAATGTTACGACATTGAAGTATGGTCAGCGGGTGTAAATAAATATCTGGAAGTTTCATCATGCAGTAATTTTGAGGATTTTCAGGCAAGGAGGGCCAATATACGCTTCAGAGATGATGATGGCAAGACAAAACACGTACACACTCTAAATGGTTCAGGTGTCGCACTACCCAGAACAATGATCGCTATTATTGAAAACAATCAAAGAGAAGATGGTAGCGTAGAGATACCGGAAGTACTCAGACCTTATATGAATGGATTAGAAGTAATAAAGAAAAAATAGAGTTCTATTTTTGAACCAATGACGCTATCGCCTGGGCCGCCGCACCTTCTGATCTTCCTATAGCACCAAGCCCTTCTGTTGTAGTAGCTTTAACATTCACTCTTCCAATTTCCACCTTAAGGATCTCAGAAATGCGTTGCTCCATCTCTTTTTTCTTTTTATTAATTTTTGGTTGCTGCGCAATATAAATAATATCGACATTATTTACAATCAACCCTTTTCCGTTTACCAGTTCCATTATTTTTTCCAGGAGGATTTGGCTTGAAATACCTTTCCACTTATCATCTGAGTCCGGAAAAAGTCCACCAATGTCTCCTAATGAGGCGGCACCCAGAATAGCATCAGAGACTGCATGCAAAACGACATCGGCATCAGAATGTCCGTATAGCCCTAAGGGGTGGTCAAAAAACACACCACCTAAGATCAATTTTCTCTTCTCTACAAATCTATGGACGTCATAACCAATTCCTACAAACATAAGATTAGTGTAAAATATGTAAAACAATTCGGATATGATAAAAAACGATATATGCAAAAACCTAACCGGGCGCTTCTGAACCCTGGTGAAATTCTACTGAATGCAACTTTTACGAATTAAATCTTTAGTCCGCTCTGAAAGAGCTTTTAATTCAGTTATCTGCCTGTTAACTTCTTCTCTTTCAGACCATCTGGTGTCTCGATACGATGATATTCTATTCCCGATATCTTCTAAAACTCTGTCAATAATCTTCTCGAACTCAAACAGCATCATATTGTTGAACCTCTCACAAATAGCATCTACTCGCTGCATAAATTCGTTTCTATATTTCTTTCGTTTTAACGGGAAAATTGAGAACCCTATTCCTGCAAGAATGGAAGCTACAACTATCCCTAAAGTATTAGGTATAAAAAAAGTACTGAGACCTATTACAATACCAAGAGCCAGTCCCTCCAAAACAATAAAATTCAGAAAACCACTCTGCACAACTCTGTAAACTTTGGCCCCCTCCAATTCTCCATCCAACTCCTGAAATTGTTTCGCATACTCTCTCAGATTTACATGTTTATCAGATTCACGATTTGAAAAATAGCGGTCTTTACGTACCAGAGAGTCATCATTTGTCTTTCGCTGAAAAGCAATTTCAGATTCTATATAATCGTTCGCCATGTCCCACAAAACATTATTGTTTCTGTCAACATAATCTATTGCATCATTAATTATTCTTTCCAATTCTGTTCTGGGATTTGCGACACCAAAGACCTCTCTTTTAAATTTGTCATCAATCTTCTCACGTGCAAACTTCATAGTAATTATTGATCTTATATTTACATGATAATTCAGAAAGTTATCAACTTTTTCTTTTAACCTTGTGAATACAGATTGAGTCTCAGTCTTATATTTAACAATATAGTCAATCATATCCTGTCTTTTATTGTTCGATCGCTTTTCGAACATCTCTACGCTCTTAATCTCATTATTACAATGTGAAACTTTTTCACTTAATATGTTCTTTAGACCGTCAAAGACATTTACTAAATACTTTAAAGGGCTCAGTATTTTCAGGTCCATTTTTGTGTCATAATCCATCTTTTCAAAAATAAACTGCTCCACTTTTTCAATATTACTTTTTTTGAGCAGCTCTTCATCACCAGACGTCTTAGCAAGAAAAGCATCTTTTGTAGACATACTGATAACCTTTGGTTCATAGCCGAATAAACGGTAAAAGTTCTTTTCTATAAACGTTATAATTTCGTTATGATCTTCTTCTGTTTTCAGATCAATCTTATTTAAAACAAACAGGAGTTTTCTGTCCCACTTTCCTTTAAGCAGTTGAAGAAATACCCTTTCACTTTCAGTAAATGGATGATCTGCTGATGTGACAAAAAGAACCACTTCAGATCGATGAATAAACCCTTCAGTAATCAGCTGATGCTCAGCTATAATTGAATTTGTTCCTGGCGTATCTACGATAGTAAGATCCTTTAACGCTTCCAAAGGGTAGGTCATTTTGCATTGATGATCGTCAACCTCTTCTGAGGATACATCTTCGCCATATGTCAATAGCGTAATTTTATTTGTGGAAGGAGTTGGACCGTCTTTTAGAATTCTTTTTCCGCAAAGAGCATTAACAAAACTGGATTTCCCTGAATTATACTCACCCGCAATAACCAGGTATAATGGCTCATTAATTTGTGCCGCCATTTCAGACACTTTCTTTTCTATTTCAACATCCCCTATTCTATAAAAGAATTTCTTTGCGTCGTCAAGGAGCTCAACGACATGCTGTAACTTATCCTGACTTTCCGGTGATTTTGCGACTTCTAACATAATTTATATAGTTTCCTGGTTTATTGTATTAATAAAAAGCAAAGAATCCCTTTGCTGCTAATCACTTATGATGAATAAATTATAAGGCATCACTTCATTGCGTCAAGTAAATTTTATTATGAATCTGAATACGCAATTGCATCAATTTCAATTTTGACATTCATAGGTAACCTTGAAACCTGTACCGTAGATCTGGCTGGCTTTGATTTTTCGAAAAATCGTGCATACATTTGATTAACTGCAGCATAATCATCAAGGTCAGTCAAAAATATGGTTATGCGCAGAACGTTGTCAAGAGATGATCCACCTGCTGCTAAGACGTTGTTCATATTCTCAAGTATCTGTTTTGTCTGCTCTTGTATATCTCCTTTCACGATTTCACCGGACCCGGGATCTATTGGTATCTGGCCGGAAATAAAAACAAGATTGTTCCATTGAACAGCCTGTGAATAGGGCCCTATTGCTTGAGGTGCTTTTGTTGTTTTGATGATATTTTTCTGCATACTCCCCTCCATCCAGATTGATTTTGAAATTCTAAATTGGCATTATAGTTCCTTTTTTGCACTTTGAGAAGTTATATTCTTGAATTTAAAGAGCTATTCTGATATTTTCAAAATACCCATTATCGATAATCTGTATAAGAGTTAGTTTTTCTGTATTCGATTCTCAACCCTGTATACACCGTTGTGGAGTAAGACCTTGGTGCTTTTTGTCCGGGAAACAAATAAAAACTATGCTCATTCAAAACAAGAAAGGGGAAATGTCATACAAGTAATGAAAACTACACTCAGTACCAACTTAAGCGACATTGAAGAAAAAATTATTAAAGGTCAACGTCTTGATTTCGAAGATGGTATCAGGCTATTTGAGTCTTCTGACATTCTTGCAGTAGGCAGGCTTGCAAATATAGTAAGAGAGAGAATAAACAAAAACAGAGTTTATTACATTATTAACAGACACATAAATTATTCAAATATATGTAAAAACAAGTGCAAGTTCTGTGCATTCAGTCGTGAAGAAGGTGATGACGGCGCGTATCAAATGAGCATTAAAGAAATATTAGGTAAGGCCTCGCAAATTATTCAGGAAAAGGCGACAGAATTACATATTGTCGGAGGCCTCCACCCTGAGCTGGGGATAGATTTCTATGTTGATATGATCAGCTCAATACATAAACGTTTTCCGAAAGTACATCTGCAGGCTTTTACAGCGGTTGAGATTGCCCATTTTGCTGAAATTTCAGGCATAACTACTTATGAAATATTAAAAAGACTTAAAAATGCCGGACTGGGTTCTCTCCCTGGGGGAGGTGCGGAAGTATTTTCTACAGAAATCAGAAAAGAGCTTTGTCCGGAGAAGCTCAGTGGTGATGAGTGGTTAAATACGATGAGAATAGCACATAATTTAGGAATGAAGAGCAACGCAACTATGTTATACGGCCACATAGAAAAGGACGAAGACCGTATCAATCATTTACTAAAACTGCGTGAGCTTCAAGATGAAACGGGAGGATTCATGACATTTATCCCCCTTGCATTTCATCCAAAAAACACAGACATGAAAAATATCTCCAGCAGTGCCGGTCTTCTCGACTTGAAGATGCTGGCAATAGGCAGACTAATGCTGGACAACTTTGATCATATTAAAGCATTCTGGATAATGCTTGGTATAAAAATATCTCAGATATCACTTAGTTTTGGAGTTGATGATATTGATGGCACTGTGGCTGAAGAAAAAATTACTCATGCTGCCGGCGCTGAAACACCGGAAGCATTAACGGTAGGCGAAATCAGATCATTGATAGAGGAAACCGGACGTGTACCTGTTGAGAGAGATACACTTTACAACCACATTAATTAAACAGAAACATCCCAATCTATCGATTTAAAACAAAACTAAATTTTTTCTCTACAACAAAAAAAGGCCCTTTAAAGCAACCATACGGATGCCTCAAAGAGCCTTTTATTCTAATTGTAATAATTAAGGCTTCTGGTTGAAAGCTCTAACTATATTAACAAGTTTCTGTATCGCGTCAGCGGAAACTCTTCCTCTGCACTTTGTACAACCCTTATCATTTGCTTCCAGAAATTTTACAAAATCTGCATCTGTTTTTGAAGCCTGCCACTCTGCATTTGTAAAATCATTAACTCCTCTTTTTCTTCCTTCTGAAGTTCCTTTACCACCATTGCCATGACAATATACACATGTTTCCATTGTTCCGAATGAGCCCTGAATAGCACCTGTTGCAAAAACAAAGTAGTAGCTCTTTTCCGGATTACCAATCAGGTCATCCAGCTCATCTGCCTGACTTGAGAAGCTTAGAGCGAAACATGATACTGCAAGAATCCCTATAATGCATAAAAAATTCAACTTCTTCATATATCAAACCTCCTAAAATCTTAATGATATTCAAATTTTATCTATGTTTATGCAAAAAACATAATTTGCATTTAAATTGTAAAAAACAATTAAGGTCTCAATCTTTTTTCTGTCTGATAGACCTTGTGACATGCCTTACATGAAAGATACAAAAATCTCATAGAGTGCCCAACTGATTCAACTGCACCTTCTCCAGCACTGCCAGCAGCTGTTACAATATTTTGAAGATGGTGAGAGACCAATTTTGTTATCGCTGCATGGTTCTTGTCGCCGTGAGTTCTTTTTGCTTCGTTTGCAAGAGCTTTTTTTGCTGCCGCTTCAACACCTTTGTAATCGTAAGGATTAAATTCATCACCAGGAAGTAGACCATCGTTCATCTTTATCAACTGGTAATGCTTTATCTGCTCTTTGCAGATATCCCCATCTGATGCAAATCCAACTGTTGTACTTGCCATAAACATTCCTACTACAATAAAGCCTGCTACAAAGAAATTTTTCACCTTCATTGTACTTATGCCTCCTTTAATTAAAAAAAAATGTAAGCTCCTTTCACTGGTTAGCCAAAGAGTAAAGCCCTGGTCTGTATAGAGTTAAAAAACAACAAACCTTGTAAAGTTCTACATATTAATTATTTTTAAAATATAAAACTCCACCCCCCTTCAATTTTGGTTTTATCTTGTTTAATTTATTAGCTGAAGTTCATACAACTTAATATACATTAAACAATTCGGGTAAATATATCATCGTAAAAGAAGAGAGTCAAGTAAAAACTCACAGTAACTTTTAAGATAATCAAGTATTACTGGTGGTATAAAAGTACTGACGATTACCCACCATGTTTCTTCTGCTTGTATAAATTCGGGTAAATATGGATATCCAGATGTTTGTGGCATATAGCACATGTCTGTCTTAAACGCCTTACTTGCCATTGTTGATCTTCAAGAGCCCCGTCTTTATCTTTATTCTCCGCGATTTTCGCCATCTTTTCCGCTTCGACCTGCATCAGTTTCATCTGGTCTTCATATTTAAAATCATCCGGTCTTGCATATTTGATACGCACTCTCTTGGTTACTTTAGCAATGTTTTTACCAGCCTCAAGTATTTTCTTCCATTGCTTCTTTTTGTATTTGTAATAACCTGACATCTCTTCTACCAGCTTGTAGCTTTCATCTATGTCCTGCATCATTAGAGCTAATTCACTCTTTTCCTTCTCCGGCTCTTCGCCCATGAGTTCATCCGGACTATCTTTATGTTCAGACGATACTTCATTATCAGAACCGTCAGCTGTATTTACATATTGAAAACTACAGGCAATTGTGAAAACACATAAAACAATTAAAACCTTATACATAATAAAATCCTCTCTTAACATATATATCTATCAAATCATTAATGGATGCGCAGAACACGTGCCAACAGGTATAAATATTCTAAAATTAATGTAAGGTATTCAGAATAAACATATTACATAAATACACGTATTTAAAGTTTGCGATTATACTCAAAAGAGTGGCTAAATTCAACCGTTATTTTAAAGCATATTTGCCAAGTCTATAAATTCCTTGCAAATAATTCCAACTGACAATATAATCTTGAATTCAATAAGTATTCCTGCAAAAAAACAATTTATTATAGAATCTTTCAACTATTAGTAACACATCTGTAAGTATCTTAAATATTCTTACGTAACAAATAGGAGTTTATTCCAATTATGAAGTGGACAGAGACATTTATACCAACGATAAAGGAAGATCCCAGTGATGCTGAAGTTGCAAGCCACAAACTCATGATTCGCTCCGGTATGATCAGGAAGTTGTCAGCAGGTGTGTATTCGTACTTACCGCTAGGCACCAAGATACTTAACAAAGTAATAGCAATTATCAAGGAAGAAATGGATAACTCCGGAGCGATTGAACTTTCGTTACCGGCACTGCAACCATTGACACTTTTAGAGCTCAGTGGAAGAATTGGTGCCTTTGGCGATGACTTACTAAGCATGAAAGACCGTCACAATAAAGATATGGCCTTAAGCCCTACACACGAGGAGGTTATTACTGATTTAGTGAAGAATGAAGTCAGCTCTTATAAGCAACTTCCATTAATTTTGTATCAGATTCAGACGAAATTCAGGGATGAGGCCAGACCAAGATTTGGTGTTTTACGAAGCAAAGAGTTTTTAATGAAAGATGCTTATAGTTTCGATATAGATTTTGAGAGACTGAATGACAGCTATCAGAAAATGTACGATACCTATTTCAGGATTTTTGAACGATGCAAATTGGAGTTTTTAGCAGTTGAAGCTGATACCGGCGCAATGGGCGGTGATGTTTCACACGAATTTATGGTCCCAAATGAAAACGGTGAGGACGTAATAGTAAAATGCATGGGTTGTGATTATAGCGCAAATCTTGAAAAGGCCGAGCCTTCCCCCATCCTAGCAAGTGATAATGTTTTATCAGATGATCCTAAAGAAGTATCTACTCCAAATATGACAACTATAGCTGAGGTAAGTGATTTCCTTGGTATAGAGCCAGACAAAATGGTTAAAACATTGGTATACACATTCGACGGCAAAGATGTGGCCATTCTGATCCGTGGAGACCATGATGTTAATGAAACCAAACTGTCAAAGGTGCTATCGAGTGATGAATTAGCTCTGGCGAGTGAAGAAACGGTTACCAACCTTACAAACGCCCCTGTGGGGTTTGCTGGCCCTATTGGCTTAAAGACACTGATAATTGCAGACCAGGCAGTATCTGTAATGAAGAATTGTGTTGTGGGAGGCAATAAGATTGACACTCATATTATGAATGCAAACCCTGAAAGAGATTTTAATATTGACAGAACAGTCGATATTCGATTTGTTACAGAAAATGATAAATGCCCTAAGTGTAACAAGGCACTTAATGTTTCTAACGGAATTGAGCTGGGACATGTTTTTAAACTGGGAACCAGATATAGTGATTCGCTGGGTGCAAAATTCCTGGATCGTAATGGAAAAGAGCGTCCCATTATTATGGGATCGTATGGTATTGGTGTCAACAGAATCCTGGCAGCAACTATTGAGAAATCTCACGACTCGAACGGTATAATCTGGCCATTACCACTGGCTCCCTATGAGGTATTAATCGTGCCTATAAACTTTAAAGATAAAATTATCACGGATACAGCTACAAAAGTTTACAACGAACTGTGTAATGCCGGAATTGATACCCTGCTTGACGACAGAGATCAGAGACCCGGGTTCAAATTCAAGGACGCTGATCTCATCGGTATTCCTATCAGAATAACTGCTGGCAAACGCCTGAAAGAAACCGGTGAGCTTGAGGTTAAGTTGCGATCTAAAGATGAAGTGCTTTACACAAAGCCTGAGAATTTGCTTGCTGAAATCAAAACACTAATGGATTCTTTAAGGTAAAAACGAACCCGGTTGAAGCACGCCTCTCTTTTGAGAGGTGCCTTAAATCGGAATCCTCTCAAAAGAGAGATTGGTACTTTTGTCTGGTGGAGAGAGGCTAATCATATTTGTGTAACAAATAATTGCTGAATTATAAGGTTGTTTTCCCTCAAAGTCTAAAATTATGTTATGGCAGATATCAGCTTAACCAAACCGGTAAAACTTTTTATAGGAATTCTTTCCTGCAATAAAGATTTTTTAGATGATGTAGAAAGTTTACTGGTTGGACATTTTGGCGAGGTTGATATTAAAAGTGAGATTTTTCCATTCAATTTTACGGATTACTACAAAAAGGAAATGGGAAGCAATATCTCAAGGCAGTTTATATGTTTTAAGAATCTTATTAAACCTGAAGAGCTATCTGCTATTAAGATTCTGACAAATCAGCTGGAAGAGGAGTTCAAGCACAACAACCGATTTGATGTTATCAGACCGATCAACTTAGACCCGGGATATCTTACTCTTTGTAATCTCATACTCGCCTCTGCAAAAGAGTATTATCATAGAATTCATCTTCAGGAAGGTATCTACGCGGAAGTCACATTGTTTTACCAACATGAGGTGTTTAAAAATCTGCCATGGACATATCCTGATTATCAGACAGATAAATACAAAAACTTTTTCTTAAAAGTAAGGACATTATATGCAAAAGACATTAGTAATAATTAAGCCGGATGCGGTACAACGCCGTTTAATTGGGAAAGTAATCAGCAGGTTTGAAGAAAAAGGATTAGAAATAATTGGGCTAAAGATGACTACTATCTCCGAAAAACTGGCAAAAGAGAATTATTCTATTCATAACGGTAAGGACTACTTTGAAAAGCTTATAAAGTTCATGACTTCCGGACCGGTGGTAATGCTGGTATTAAGAGGAGAGAATACAATAGAAGTTACCCGAAAACTCATGGGTGCTACATTCGGGTACGAAGCGACTCCGGGAACAATAAGAGGTGATTTTGCAATGAGCAAACGTTTCAACCTGATACATGGTTCAGATTCGGTAGAGTCTGCGGAAAGAGAGATATCCCTCTTCTTTGAGAATGGAGACCTCATGCAAAATAAACAATCTGGCGTGAAATGGATTTACGACGATGCAGTTTAAATCATTCATAACAAAAACAATCCTGTTTATACTTCTCATCCTCCCTGTCGGCTGTGCGACACATCAAGTCAGACCGTACATCAGTGACAAACCAGACATTGATCTCCGCAAAGTCCGGACCCTTTCATTCACAAAAGTAAAAGATACAATACGGACAGAGAAATCAGGCATTACCACGCTAAAGGCCAAAGCCGACATAATAATAACAAACCCTGAAATTAATGGAGAGTTTAAGTGTAAGGGAATTGTAAGATATCAGAAACCTGGAAAGATTAGAGTCATTGGGTCCAAGCTTGCAATGACTGCTTTTGATATGCTTTCAGATGGAGAGAATTATTGGTTTTATCTGCCTAAAGAGAGAGTCGTTTATACGGGAAAATGCGATACGATCAAAGGAACAGATACCAATGCATATATTTTCCCTGATGATATAGCCGCTCTTTTAGAGCATGATAAGCTCTTTGAAGGAAGATACGCCTATATGGAAACATGGCCGACTTTCTGGTTAGTTCACGTATTAGACCAGTTTGGCAACAGAGTGGCGCCTTATGCCAGATTAATGGTGAACAGGGTTGAAAGTACTGTCACTGAACTCACTATGTTCAAACCTGATAGCTTTATCAGGGCACAGGCGTCATTCAATGATTATACAGAAACAAACGGTCAATCTGTTCCTGAATCAATTCAGATCCACTGGCCCGACACAGATACTACTTTAAGCTTAAACCTGAACAACATTATAATAAACGAACCACTCAAACCTGAAATATTTCATTTCAAGAAACCGAAAAAAGCAGATATTATTGAAACAAATTAACTGGATTCCGCATCCATAATTTTATCGACCCGCCTGGCATGCCTGCCGCCTTCAAACTCTGTTTCAAGAAATATTTTCAACTTCTCTTCAAGTAATTGATGATCTATTACATCCACACCCAAACACAAAACATTAGCATCATTATGCCTTCTACTCATCTCCACAGTAAATGGATTATGACATACAGTTGCACGTACACCTTTGACCTTATTTGCGATAAGTGACATCCCAAGTCCTGTCCCGCATATCAGGACAGCACGAACACATTCTCCGGTTGAAACTGCCTCTGCTGCCTTTCGTCCGTAGTCAGGGTAGTCTACAGAGTCATTGCCATTCTGAGTCCCAAAATCAACTGGTTCATGACCCATATCTGAAAGATGTCTGGCAACTACATTTTTAAATTCAAACCCTCTATGATCTGATGCTAAAGCAATCTTCATTTAAACACCTGTTAAGCCTTTCTTTTCCAATTACACCATGACGAATGATTTTATAAGTATCGTCACAAATTTTTATTATAGTAGATGGATTACCTGCTTCTGCAGGACCACCATCAAGAACGACATCAATCTTGTTTGACAAGTCGGTTATTACCTGTTGAGCATCTATTGCAGGAGGTCCTCCCGATATATTTGCACTTGTAGAAGCAATCGGTTTTTTCACTTTATTAATCAGATCTCTTATAACCCTATTGTCCGGATTTCTCAAACCCACGGTACTATTATCTTCAAGTTCAAAAATGATAGTTAAAGGGCCCGGCCAGAATGAATTAATCAGTTTTTCAGCAATTAGAGGTATATGCTTTACATATACTTTTGCATCATCAGGTCTTGCAATCATTATAGATAATTTTTTTTCTCTAGATCTTTGCTTAACACGGTACAAATTATCTACTGCGGACTCGTTATCGGCACATACACCCAAACCATATACTGTTTCGGTCGGAAATGCCACTATCTCTCCGGAAAGTAATGCCTGTGCAGCAATCATAATGTTTTTGCTGTATGAATCCGGATTGTTTAGCTTGAGAATTTTAGTCGTCATGTAATCAACTTTTCTTGCATTAAGAAAGATTCTGTTTTTCAACTTCTTGCCGGTTCGCAATATTATTGGCGAGGTATACCCATCACGAATTGGTTTTCCGTTTTCATTACCAGATTTCACCAGAACTTATAGATTTTTATCAAATATATCAGCTTCAAATTGTAATATCAATATTTATTCTATCCGATTAATTGACGCTTAAACCTGAAATACTAATATGAGATGATAATCCTTTTCACCTTGACAAGAAAATAACAAGCTGATAGATTGAGATTGAATTGCATCTGAATTGTTTTGTTTATATAAAGAATATGAAAAACACAAAGAATATACTTTTTTTCTGTTGTACTGTTTTGCTGTTTTGGTCACATATCGTTTTTGCATGGGAAACTATGGATACCGATGAAATAAAACCCGGAATGAAGGGTTACGGAAGAACTGTGTTCTCTGGAAAACAGATTGAATCATTTGATATAGAAGTACTGGGAGTATTAAAAAATTGGGAAGCAAAAAACGATATGATTCTTATAAAGATGTCAGGTGGCCCCTTGGAAAAAACCGGTATTATTGCCGGAATGAGTGGTAGTCCGGTTTATATTGATGATAAACTCATAGGTGCGGTATCTCATGGATGGAGTTATTCAAAGGATGCAATTGCAGGGGTAACTCCTATTAGAGCCATGATAGACGTAATGGAAATGGACTCCAGAAACAGGAAGAATCTTGCTGCGAAAGCAAACAGGATATGGAGTACATCACTGAATACTCAAGATACTAATGTAATAGCCAAATTAGAATCATACGGGCTTTTACACAAATATGAATTTCATGAAAACACTGATACACGGGAACCGTTTATTTTTAACCTTGTACCCATTCAAACCCCTTTAATTGTCTCCGGGTTCAGTAATGAAAGTCTGACTAAAATAAGCCCTCTTTTCGGAAGAGTTGGAAGGTTTTCTCTTCATAGTAGTAACGGTGAATATGGTTCGCCAGAAGACCTCGTTAATTTCATGCCAGGTTCATCTATTGCGGTTGAAATAATCAGGGGTGATTTGAGCGTTTCCGCAGTCGGAACCTTAACATACCGAGATGGTAATGATATTCTTGCATTTGGACACCCAATAATTCAAATCGGAAATACTGATATGCCAATGGCAACAGCAGAAGTGCATACTATACTTGCAAGCCAGGCCAGCTCAACAAAAATGGCATCACCTGGTAAAATCATTGGAAGAATTACACAGGACAGGAGGTCTGCAATTGCCGGAAAAATTGGTGAATATACTCAAATGTTACCTTGCCAGGTTAAAATACAAGGATCTCTGAATATTGAATACAACTTTGAAGTAGTTCAGGATAGAATATTGACGCCGATTCTTGTACAAATGGCAATTGAGAATGCGATACTCACTACTGAAAAAACTGTAGGCGAAAAGTCCATGATGATAAAACTTGATATAGGTATCGCTGACAGGGAAGAACCAATCAGTATAGAGAATAAATATTTTGACTCTGGGCCTTCCTGGCTACCGATTTACAACGTTATTGAACCAATTACAATATTGCTAAATAATGAATTCAAGACGGCAAAAATAGAATCTATTAATTTAGTTGCCGATATCTCAGAACATAACAATGTTGCATTTATTGATAATATCAAGGTCAGCAATAAGTGGGTTTCTCCGGGAGAAGAGGTGCTCATGAATATCAGTGTAAAACAATATGCCAGAAGCTATGCATCTATACCGTTAACAATCAAGATCCCTGATGATGTTGCTCCCGGAAGCAGTATACAGGTAATAGTGTGTGATGCCATGAATAGTAAAATGCTGGAAATGACTAGCGCTCCGGGAAGTTTTTTGCCATCCAGCTTTGAACAGTTAATACACCACCTGGAAAATGAAGAGCACAATAGCAACATAATCGTCAAATTGAGACTAAATAAAAAGGGGCTTACGTACATGGGTGAAGATTTTCCGTCACTTCCAAATTCATTTTTAAGCATAATGTCTTTGTCAAATCAAAGTGGCGTGACTCCATTACGAAGTGAAATAGTTAAACGAATCCCAACTGAATGGTTTATCAATGGCAAGCAGACTATTAATTTGTTTGTTGATAATAAGAGTTAAGTATTCAATTTAGTGGGCAGTGCTCACCATACTGATTAATGATAAATTTACTTAAAAATTACAGATTAGCCATCACCCTGTTGGCTAACATTTTAATATTATTAAATACACAGCCCATATATGCAGTTACAACAAAAATGTGGACAAATACTGATCCGGCGGAGATTTCAAAAGGTAAGTTACAAAATGTGTCTGTAAGTAGTTCAGGGAAATTCACATTATCACCAGACAAAAGAAGAGCAGATGGTATACTGGCATCATATGTCTGGTGCCTGGTTGCAGACGGTACTGATTCATTATTTGCAGGTACTGGCAACCCAGGCACGGTATTCAAGGCCAGCCACAATGGGAATATTGAAGAGTATTTTAAAACTCCTGAGCTACATGTCCAAAGCCTTACAATCGATTCCGCAGGAAATATTTTTGCGGGTACTTTACCTAACGGAAGAATTTACAAAATCTCATCTAAGGGACAGGGAGAGGTATTCTGCAAACTTCCCGTTCCATATATATGGGACATTATTTCTGATAATTGCGGTAACCTATACGCAGCTACTGGCAACAGCGGTGATATCTATAAGATTTCAGATAAAGGAATTCCAATCCTCTTTTTTGATTCACCGTTTTCAAATATACTTGATCTTGTAATTGATGATGATGGCAATGTTTATGCCTGCAGTGAACCAGAGGGAATTATTTACAAGATAACTCCAAATGGTAACGCATCTGTCCTTTATGATGCGGATGAAGATGAGGTCCATTGCCTGGCCATAGATAAAAATGGTGTTGTATACGCAGGAACTTCATCCGGTACCCCTCCGTTACTTCGCGCTCCCGCTCCTCCTGTTCTACCGAAAGTACAGTTACCACTGCTAATGGAAAATTTTCCAGGTGAACCAAGTGATGTCTGGCTAAATAATTTCTTGTCTGAAAATGATATTGAAACAGCAGCCTCAACTTTTATGGAAGAAGGATATGCTGAAAATGGAATGAGAGAAGTGCCTGTAATTCCAGAAATGAATAATGTATATCGTATTGATAAAGATGGAAGAGTAAGAAAAATATTTGCAGCAGAAGGATTTATTCTCTGCCTGGCAATTGATTATAACAATGATGTTATTGTGGGTACTGGGAACAAGGCAGCATTATTTAAAATTGACAGTAACAATGGCGCCAGTTTGCTTTATGATTTCAGTGAATCACAGGTGTTAGAAATTCTTTCATATAAAAATGGAATCAATTACATTGCAACTGGTAACAATGCGAATATTTATCAATTATCAAGCTCATTCTCTCGTGAAGGAACTTACGAGTCCGTTGTCCACGACACAACATATATTTCTTCATGGGGGTGTATTTCATGGAAAGGAAAGACACCCCCACAAACCAATATCATATTGTCCACAAGGTCCGGGAATAACAGAAGGCCGGATATTACGTGGAGTGACTGGGCACAGACACACAAGTCCAAAGTCGTAAAAGTTAAAAGCCCTTCAGCACGCTTTATACAATACCGTGCTACTCTTTTGACTAATGATTCCAACGTTACACCTTCCCTTGAGAATGTCAGTATAGCTTACTTGCCTCAAAACCAACCTCCTATTATTAGAAGAGTTGAGGTCACTGCTCCAAGTCACTTTCCAGATGATATTATGGAAAATAGCAACACCTTAAATGTACCGGAAACCGTCCATTCAGGACCTGATGATCTATATCTGGATAGCAGCCGCAAGAATCAGAAAGCGGCCTCAAACGAACCCAGGAAACTAATATCCTGGGATGCAGAAGACCCTAATAACGATAGATTGGAATTTGATCTTGAATTTAAGAGTGTTGATGAAAGCAAATGGAAGAATTTAAAAAAAAATGTTAAAGAGGTAAATGAACTCTATTGGAACATAAACAGAATACCAGATGGATACTATCAAGCGAAAGTCATTGCGTGTGATAGTCTGGATAATCCGCTGGAATTCGCATTGCACGAAGATATAGAGAGTGAAAGCTTTCTTATAGATAATACAAGGCCGGTAGTATTAAATCTTAAAACGGTTGTTCAGTCTAACACAATAGACAAGAACGGTAGAGCCGGTCACACCATAATTGTTTCAGGTACCGCAAGGGATGCTATGTGTAATATAACAGACATTCAATATTCTATAGATTCGGGAGAATGGCAGACAACATTCCCGGAAGACAAAATTTTTGATTCAATGGAGGAAACATTCATTATTACAATCCCATACATTTCGGCTGATGAACACACTATCGTTATCAATGCATTAGATTATGAGGGTAACATAGGTAGCAGCAGGATTGTATTTAATCCTTGATTAGTAATTTAAGGATTAGAAGATTATATTTACAAAGTCGTGATTAAACATATTTTGGTTAATTGCTTTATCTTTATTATAAGCATGTACAAAATTATAACCTTCAAGACTATAGGTATGGTTAAAATAAAAAAATAATTGACGGTTTCAAACACGCATTCGCAACTGATGGCGTGAAGTTTGAGGATTGTGACACTGCCTTAATCAGAAAATTAGCAGACTGTATAGTCAGGAGAAATATGTCAGTACCGGCTATTATGTTTCTCGAATCTGTACGACCTTTAAATTTTATTGGCAGTCAGGCAATGATTTTTTTAAAACCGGTCCTTTCACGTTTTTTTACCAGAGAAGAGTATCATAAATTGGCCATTATATTGGAAAAGCGAGAAGTCGTAGACCTGCTGATAAATGAGATTGAACAGAAAGAAAATGCAGCAGGAGAAAATCCTGAAATGTAGATTAACGCACGGTTATAGCAGGGTGAGCGCTGCCCACCAGAACTACTATACCTTACAAAGAAATGGTGGCCAACGCCCACCCTACTCAAAATGATTAATGATCTTAACGTAATTGTTGCAACAGACTGTGGCAGCACGACAACCAAAGCAATACTTATAGAAAAAAAGAGCAATGAATATCGCCAGACTTACCGAGGTGAAGCGCCAACCACCGTAGAATCACCTTTTGAAGATGTTACAAGAGGCGTACTTAATGCCTTTGCCGAACTTGAAGAGTTGTCTGGCAGGAAGATACTGGATGGAGAAAAAATTATCACGCCCGCACGGGGTAATACAGGCGTAGATATTTATATATCAACAAGCAGTGCTGGCGGAGGCCTTCAAATGATGGTTGCCGGTGTAGTGAAGACAATGTCAGCACAAAGCGCGCAAAAGGCTGCTTTAGGCGCAGGCGCGATTGTTATGGATGTAATAGCCTCTAATGACAAACGCCTTCCACATGAGAAAATCGAAAGGATCAGAGACCTGCGTCCGGACATGATACTTCTGTCAGGTGGAACTGATGGTGGGACAGTATCACATGTTGTAGAATTGGCAGAGTTTATAGGTGCGGCTAACCCCAGACCACGTCTGGGTATGACGTTTCAACTCCCAGTCATATATGCTGGAAATAAAGAAGCACAAGAGAGGGTAAGCGATGTTTTAAAAGATAAGACGGCATTAAAAATAACGGATAACTTGCGACCTGTGCTGGAGAAAGAGAATCTTGGCCCTGCAAGGCAGGAAATACAAAATCTGTTTTTAGAGCACGTTATGGCACATGCCCCCGGATACAAAAAATTAATGTCATGGACAGGTGTACCAATAATGCCAACTCCTGGTGCTGTTGGTGAGATGATACAGACAGTTGCCAGAAAAGGAGACATCAATGTAGTCGGTGTTGACATAGGCGGTGCAACTACAGATGTATTCTCCGTATTTGATGGTGTTTTTAATCGTACTGTAAGTGCCAACTTTGGAATGAGTTACAGTATATCAAATGTTATTGCTGAGACCGGTATTGAAAATATTATTAAATGGCTTCCTTTTGAAATCGATGAAGCAGATATTTGTAACAGGATAAAAAACAAAATGATTCGTCCTACTACCATTCCTCAATTGCTGGAGGATTTAAAACTGGAACATGCCATAGCGAGAGAAGCTTTGAAACTCTCATTTGAGCAGCATAAGGCACTTGCTGTTGGGCTAAAGGGAGTTCAGAAACAGAAGGACATCTCAGAAACATTTGACCGGGTAGGGGAAGAAGAGACGCTTATTAAAATGAACAAACTTGATCTCATTGTAGGTAGCGGCGGTGTTTTATCACATGCTCCCAGAAGGGCCCAGGCAATGATGATGATGATTGACGCCTTTCAGCCACAAGGTATCACCATGATAGCAGTAGACAGTATATTTATGATGCCACATCTTGGTGTACTTTCTACGATAAATGAGAAAGCGGCAACAGAAGTATTTGAGAAAGATTGCTTGATCTACCTCGGTACATGTCTTTCTTTGACAAATTCCGGTAAGTATGGAGCTCAATGCCTGGACTGCGTAATTACATACTCTGATGGAAAGAAACGGAATGATTTACTTTTATACGGAGAGATAAAAGTCTTTGAATTGGGCGAAGGAGAAAAGGCTGAAGTTGAAGTAACACCTGCCAGACAATTTGATTTGGGAGTCGGAAAAGGCCAGAAAATAACAAAAGAGGTTACGGGAGGCGTAGTTGGTCTTGTTATAGATGCAAGAGGCAGGCCACTTGACCTTGATTGCAGGAAAGTAAAGGAACCTATGGACAAGGTGCTTTCAAAATGGAATATGGCCTTTGATGCATATCCAAACTAGAGTTTTTTTATAATATAATTATGACACACGCTTACACACCAGGTTTAAGACTGGCTGAAAAATTACAAATAAGAAAAAGCAGAAACCTTCCACTCCCCGGTGATGTGATGGTAAAAAAAGGAGACACGGTTAAATTCGATGATATAGTGGCCAGGACAAATCTACCAGGAAAAGTCCATTCTGTAAATGTAGTAAACCGTCTTGCTATTTTGCCGAATGATTTGCGCAAAAACATGTTAAAAAAAGAGGGTGATAGTGTAACCAAAGATGAACCAATAGCAGAAACCAGACCGTTTATTAAAATGTTCAAGTCTATCTGCCTCTCTCCTATCACCGGTAATATTGAAAGTATTTCAGACATTACAGGTCAGATATTATTAAGAGAGCCCCCTAAACCTGTCCAGATTAGTGCATATATAGATGGCACGGTAGTAGAAACAATTGAAAAGGAAGGTGTTGTAATAGAAACAAATGCTACTTTCATTCAAGGCATATTCGGTGTTGGAGGTGAAACTACTGGAGAGCTGCAAATTGTAGTTGATTCTCCTGACGAAATTGTAACGCCTGAGAACATAAAGGACAGCCACAGAGACAAGATAATTGCAGGCGGATCAATCATCTACTTTGATGCTATCAAAAAGGCGCTGGATACTGGTGTGAAAGGAATCGTTGTTGGTGGAATTCGGGATAAGGAAATTAATGAACTTCTCGGCTATGACTTAGGGGTTGCAATTACAGGATCAGAAGATATTAATATAACAATTATTATTACAGAAGGATTTGGTCAGATCAGGATGGCACAAAAGACATTTGAGATATTGAAACATAGAGAAGGTTCTGTCGCGTCTATAAACGGCGCCACACAAATAAGAGCCGGAGTGGTCAGACCTGAAATAATAATTCCGTATAACAAAGAAGAGGTTTCCGGTACGGCTGCAGAAAGCAGTCCATCTGAGAACAGAGAATCTGTCGGAATTTCAATAGGTAACCAGATTCGTATAATCAGAAATCCGAATTTTGGAATGCTTGGTAAGGTTAAGGAATTGCCAAGTGAATTGCAGGCAATTGAGACGGAAGCTATGGCCAGAGTTTTAAAAGTTGAATTTCCTGATGGTCAAACTGCTATTGTACCAAGGGCAAATGTTGAGGCAATTGAGGAATAATGAATAAAACATTGGTCATATACATATTATTTATACTTACCCTTTCATACACATCCCTCACATTTGGCATGGGAAGAGGTAAGTCTGACTTTGAGGCCTTTGATACTCCAAATGACAGTGGCAATAGCATATCGCTCAGATGGCCGTCTTCTCCTGATGAATCAACAAATGCTGAGTACATTGTATTTGTTTCTACTAATAAAAACGGTCCATTTGAAATAGAAGCTTTACACATCAAATCTAATGATATGTATGAAGAAGGTACGGATTCCAGTTATCATATTGCACACATTGAAACTAATAATTTATTAATTACAGAAATTTCTAATAATAATGACAACATCAATTATTTCTTCAAGCTTGTCAAGAGATCAAATATTGATAGTGTAAATATAGGAATGATTGAATCCGCTACCCCCAAGGGAAACTGGTTCAACAAGTTGAGATTGAATAATTTTATAATAATGATTATCTTTTCGATAATTGTATTAGGCTGCATCAAGCACGCAAAAAAAGTTCAAGGCCTTTTTATCAGAAAAATAAAAGGTTTAGATGCTATAGATGATGCGTTAGGAAGAGCGACAGAGATGGGTAAGCCGGCATTGTTTGTCCATGGCCTTAATGACATGGACAGTATCTCTACAATTGCTGCCATAAATATACTTGGAAAGATTGCGTTAAGGGTTGCGGAATACGATACCCCACTCAAGGTATCTAACATTTATCCGATTGTTTTGTCCGTAAGTCAGGAAGTAGTTAAAGAATCATATTTAGAAGCTGGAAGACCAGATGCGTACATAGCAGATAATGTTTTTTTAGCGGCATCAGAACAATTTCCATATGTAGTAGCGCTGAGTGGTATAATGACCCGTGAAAAACCTGCAGCAAATTTCTTTGTAGGATATTTTTACGCGGAATCTCTGATCCTTGCCGAAACCGGAGCAGCTACAGGAGCTATCCAGATAGCGGCAACAGATGCCTTTACCCAATTGCCGTTCTTTATCACAACATGCGATTATACCCTTATGGGTGAAGAGCTGTACGCGGCAAGCGCTTATTTATCAAGAGACCCGTTACTTCTGGGTAGTTTACGCGCACAGGATATAACTAAAGCAATAATAATAGGTGTTATTGTGTTTGGAGCATTTCTTGCAACATGTGGAGTAGACTTTATTACTTTTCTCTTTAAGCCCGGTTGAAAAAGTATTTATAGAAAGGAACATCAACTAAATGAGCTTTCTTAAAAGAACAGTACCCATGATAATTGCATTTATTATGGGTATATTGATGGTATTTCAATACTATGTACCCCATGAAGCATCACAAAATCTGTTAAAAGTTGTAACCAGATGGGGAATGATAATATCAGGATTTGCCATGTTCATAGGAGCCTACAGCCTGTTCCACCTGCACTGGAACAAAATCAAACTAAAGGTGTCAGGATGGGGTTATAGCGTATTTGTGTTCTTCGGGGCCGGGATAACCATCATCTTTGGCTTGTACAACGGAGGTGAATTCTTCTGGAATGATAAGCAGGTTGGAACAATGTTTGACTGGTTATTTGATTATGTACAGGTTCCTGCCGGCGCTACAATTTTTTCTATTCTAGCATTCTTTATGGCTTCTGCCGCATACAGGACTTTCAGGGCCAGGAACAAAGAGGCGACAATCCTGCTGATATCTGCAATAATAGTAATGCTGGGGCGAGTCCCAATTGGTACCATGATATCACAATATATTCCGATAGCTGCCGACTGGATAATGTCAGTCCCGAATCTGGCCGCTAAAAGGGCTATCTTAATTGGAGTATCTATTGGAGTTATAGCTACTTCAATCAAAATCATCTTTGGTATTGAAAGGGCTTATCTCGGGGGTGGCGACTAATGGAAAAATTACTTAAGATTGACAGGCGCATAATATTTGTGTTAGTTGCTCTGGCTGTTACAATTCCTTTACTCTTCAGATTTAAGATGGCCGTGCCCCCAACAAAGCACGTTAAAAGCATGTATGACAAGATTGATTCTCTTCCAAAGGGTTCTCATGTACTAATATCATTTGATTATGATCCTTCATCAAAGGAGGAACTTCAGCCAATGGCACTGGCCTTGCTGCACCACTGTTTTAAGAAAGACATCAAGGTGATAGGAATGACGCTTTATCCTGCCGGCACCGGCCTTGCAGAAAAGGCAATCAAGGAAACCGGTAAAGAGTATGGCAAGAAAAGTGGAAAAGATTATGCTTTTCTAGGCTTTAAGGCAGGAAGTTCCCTGGTAATATTAAATATGGGAGAAGATATATACTCGGCATTTCAAGAGGATTTCTATGGCAAAAAAACTGCTGGCATGCTGGCCCTCAAAGGAGTCAGTTCACTACGCGAAATTGATTATGCTGTTAATCTTACCGCTGGAGGGATCTATGAAGCGTGGATAGTGTATGGTAGAGAAAAATATCATTTTGACCTGGGTGTTGGCTGTACTGCAGTAATGGGACCCGAGATGTATCCATTTATACAATCTAACCAGTTGACTGGCTTTATGGGCGGATTAAAAGGCGCGGCAGAATACGAAACATTGATAGACCATAAAGATAGAGCCGCTGCCGGTATGTCTCCTCAAAGTGTTGTGCATGTACTGGTTGTCTGTTTTATATTATTTGGAAACTTTTTATATTTTGCATCCGGAAGAAAGCAATAAGATCAGGTTCTGAATAAGTTAATGGGTGGTCAAAAAACTTAATGTCTTCCAAAACTTATTGAGGACTTAACAATAAAATAATGAATAAAAACAGAGAGATATATATTCTTTTTTTCGTATTAATAGCATTTTTTATCGTAAGCGTAGTTTATCTATCCTTTGGCTGGCTGGATATCTGGGGAGAAGGACTTGGCATAATTACTGCCGCGGCAATAACACTAGCTATGTACAGCTTTCTCTACAAGGATAATCCTGTTTTTAAGATAGCTGAAAATCTCTTTGTGGGAGTTGCCATGGGATATTCAATCATCATCGTATGGTATAATATCCTTAAGCCTGATGTCTTTGAAGCCTTAATACTACCAGTGTTTAAAGACACGGGTAATGCTCCTCAGTATTCAGTCATTGTTCCCACTTTACTTGGTTTATTCATGTTTTTAAGGCTATCATCTAAGCTATCATGGCTCAGTAGATGGTCATTTGCATTTATTGTTGGGATGGGGTCAGGAATTGCTATTCCAAACTTCATCAATGCAATATTGTTGAGGCAGCTTGAACCTATGTTGACACCATTATATTCAGGAAGTTTTTGGGGGACGGTAAACACATTACTGGTTCTTATCGGGGTAGTATCAGTACTTTTCTATTTCTTCTTTTCCCTGGAACACAAAGGCCCAATTGGAGGGATTTCCATGGTAGGGATATGGTTTCTTATGATAGCTTTTGGTGCTTCTTTTGGTTATACCGTAATGGCAAGAATGTCACTTCTTATAGGACGCATTCAGTTTCTTTTGAAAGATTGGCTCGGAATAATACAGTAGATAATAAGCGGCTCTTTTTTTTCTTCCGGGAGTAGATTTACACATTGAGTTTTGAAAAATTTAATTCAGCTTACTGTTTTTTAAATACTTTTTCCAATAGTTCTGTGACTCTTGCTTTAGGATCAGTCCTTATCTTTTTTTCCTCTTCACCAATCATATAAAACAGCCCTTCCAAAGCATTATTTGTTACGTAATCATCCAGATCAAGTGCACCTGTTCTCAAAAAGGGCAAGGAAGAGATCTTGTTTACCATGTCTTTATAAAATCGTGTGGCACCAACCTCATTCACTCTTGCTGAAATAATTGGATTGAAGGCATCGTAGAGTTTCTTACTGGCTTTTGCCTTGAAATATTCGGTTGCAGCAGTTTCACTACCGTTTAATATTTTTTTGGCATCGTCAAAAGTCATCTCTTTTATTGCGTCTATGAAAATTGACTTTGCTTGAGGTGCGGCCTTTTCTGCTGCGCGATTCATACTAAGTATAAAATCATCTATAGGTTTATTGTATCCAATTTTACGAAGTCCATCCGAAACAATCTTTAATTTTTCAGGTATGAGAATCTTAATTGCCTCATTAGCCAGATATCCATCAAGTTCTGAAACCGATTTTACCGCATTATCTGTCCCTATTGAAATTGCCTCTTTTAAAGCATTTACGATGACGTTTTCATTAACTCCAGTAACGCCTTCCCGTTTGTGACTACTGAATATTTTTTTAAACGTATCAAATAATCCTGCATGGCAAACTTGGCTGGAGTAAGCAGACATAAAAATAATTACCAGAACAACTATCGATTTTCGCATTTATCCATCTCCAGAAATGAAAACAGGAAAGAAGAGGAAATATAACTCATCCCCCCTCTTTCCTGTTCAAAACAAATGACTAAATTATCTAACTTGTATGATAGATGTTGGCTTAGCATTTACTGTTGCAGTAAATGAGTCAGTCGCACTATCACACTTTGTACCGGAATTGTCATTAACGGTTAATGTTACAACGTATGTTCCTGGTTTGGAATAAACATGATCAACCTTTGCTCCATTACCAGTATTACCGTCTCCAAAATCCCATGTGTACGTCAGGTTGTCACCATCCGCATCGCTTGAACGGGAACCGTCAAAATCAGATACTGCATCAAGGCAGCAAACATGATTAGGACCAGCATTAGCAACTGGAGGTGTATTTATTCTTACATTCAAGGCAGTCATATCACTTGAACATACAGTACCTTTATTGTCATCTACCGTCAAACCTACAGAATAACTACCACCGCTACTGTAAACATGCGTGACTGTAGAACCAACATCCGTAATTCCGTCACCGAAATCCCAAGTGTAAGTCAGAGAATCACCATCAACATCACTTGAACCTGCAGCATCAAAAAGAAGCTCATCTCCTGTACATGCAAGCCCTGGCACAGTAAACACTGCTGAAGGAGGAGTGTTGATTGTGATATTAGCACTCGCCGTATCTGTTGAACGACTTGTTCCTTTATTGTCATCCACAGTCAGACTTACCGTATAATTACCTCCCTGTGTGTAAACATGCGAGACATTAGCCCCGGTCTGCTTCTCTGTTCCATCTCCAAAGTCCCAGGTATAAGCAAGGACATCTCCATCAGCGTCACTGGATCCGGAGCCATCAAATGCAACCACGCCTCCGGTACATGCAACATTTACTGCCATTATATCAGCAGACGGAGGTGTGTTAATTGTAATGTTTGTGGTAGCTATGTCGTCGGAACATACAGTACCTTTATTATCACTTACCGTCACTTTTACAGGATAAGTACCTCCCTGTGTGTAAACATGAGATACATTAGAACCATTACCTGTAGTTCCATCACCGAAATCCCATGAATAAGACAGATTGTCACCTTCAGGATCACTTGATCCTGAAGCATCAAATGCAATCTCATCACCTGTGATAGCCAGGTTATCTGCGATTAAAGCAGCAGTTGGACTGGAGTTAACGGTAACAAACACTTTCTCAATGTTAGTAGAGCATGATGTATTCTGCATGTCGTCAACAGTAAGCATGGCCTTATAAGTACCTCCTTGTGCATAAACATGTGTTGTGCTAACACCGTTAGCTGTTGTTCCATCACCAAAATCCCACTCATATTCCAGTACTTCGCCTGGTTCTCCAGTTGAACCGGATCCGTCAAAAACAACTTCATCACCCTGACAAACGGCAACATCACGCCCTGCAACGGCGACAGGAGCTTTGTTTAAACTGACTCTTACAGTATCTGAACTGGAACTACATTCCGACCCGGAACCATCATCTACATAAAGTGTAGCCATATAATTCCCTTTATTCTGGTAAACATGAGTCACATTTGCACCCATATCACTCGTTCCGTCACCAAAATCCCATCTATAATTTAATGAATCGTCATCTTCGTCTATTGAGTGTGAACCGTTAAAACTAACATTGTAATCCTGATTATGCTGCAAACACAGGTCGACATCTTCACCGGCATGAGCAATAGGTTTAGTATTGATAGCTATAACTTTTCCAATGCTGTCAGTACTGCAGGTTGTCCCGGCATTATCATCTACCGTTAACCTTACGTGATAGGTACCACCTTGATCAAAGGATTTTGAAACCTGTAATCCTTGAGCACTCGTTCCATCACCAAAGTCCCAGTTGTAAGTAGTCTGACCTGGTGTACTATCAGTAGTTCCACTTGCATCAAAAACAACTTCCTGGCTGGTACAGGCTGTGGAAGGTCCAGTAAAATTTGCGACGGGAGGTGTATTTACCGTCACTACCTGTGATGAAACAGCGGTATCACACTCCAGACCTGAATTATCCTGTACAGAAAGGATTACATTAAAATCACCACCCTTTTCAAATCGATGGGTCACAACAGGTTCTTCACTTACAGTACCATCGCCAAAATCCCAATAATAGGAAAGGGACTGGTTATCAGGATCATAAGAACTTGTCGCGTCAAATGTGAATTCGTTACATGTTCCCAAGAGTACCGGTCTTGCTTGCTCCCGCCTGAAATGTATCGGAATTGGATTACCATTCATATCGGTAATCCGTAACCCGGCCTGAGCCTCGATCTGCGTTCCTTTTGTAACGATGTAATCAAGGAACCTCTCATTAGTTGAAGAAAAAGTTACCTGAGTCTGGTGCCATTCTCCGCTTGATGAATCGCCTATATTATGTTTACTGTTATCTTGAGGATCACGCACAATGCTTGTGCCGCCATCGTGGTCCAAATCGTAATTCTCTACCAGAACTGTGTCAACACCCTCCGGTATTAAAGGATAGAAATGCATCCTTGATCCTTCCTTATCCAACAGTCGAAAGGTAATATTCGTACTGGACACCCTCGCACTTTCAGGAGAAACCTTAACTTTGAAAAGGTTACCATCATCTCCCGATGTAGCAGTAATATCTAGCGTAAACCTGTAATACGAGCCGATCTTCTCACCATCGGTTTTTGATAAAGATTTAAAATCATAGAATTTACGATTGTATTCGCCTTCATAAAATCGTTTACTATATTTTACCCCTCTTTTTCCGGTAAGAGTAATTACTGTCTCAGTATCCCACTCGTTTGTACCATTTACTCTTGCATCCAGATCACCACCCATTTGCGGATTTTCATAGTCGTACAAAGCACCACCAGTATCAGGATCATAAACACTTATATTGACAGGGCCATCAGCATCTTCAGGAACATCAATATGTAGTACCTGCTTGTGATCTTCAGCGCCCGTCAATGGGTCACTGTTCGGGCCGGTAACATAAAGGAATTCGGCATTTGTGTCATTTTCCGGTATTATAAAGGCAAAAGACTTTTCCGCCCCCATTGCAACCACTATTATAAAAATAAAAAATAATAATTTTTTCATATCATTAAACCCTCCTCACGAACTAAAAGATAAAATAAATTTTGTCTACAAATAGAAAGCCATAATATGTTCGCAGACACTACTACACTTTTATATTCAGAAATGAAATACAGAAGTTGTTACTGTACCGATAAAGACAATCCTTTAAATATTTAGATAGAATTGTTTAAAAATAAAATAAAAAATATGGGAATATTATACATGTATTATATTATAAATATAAGGACAAAATCCATATCAAAATAGGCAAAAAGATAACAACTAGCAGTAAACATTTATAATTAAAATGTTATGATTGCTGATAGCAAAATGTACTTCATGTATTCCATGAAATTCCATTTATTGTATTGTGATTTGCAGAAAACAAGGGTAAAAGGCCAGAAAATTATTTTGTTTTGTTTTTAAAAATAATATTCTTTCATTTTCTATTTTTTTATCTTGATAAAAGAGAAAAAAACGTGATCCAGATTGTTACTTTATACAAACAACAATCATTTGTCAACAACAACTAATAATTACGATATGTTTTTATAAAGTAACAATTGAAATAAACGATAAAAATATTTTATAAATTTGAAATGACACCCAATCTTAGGAGTGGAAGCATAATCTCATGGTGGCCTGTAATGGAGTAACCATGAGTGGTAGGACGCTTTACTACGTTCGTCTGAGGTCGGTAATGCTGAATCATATCCATATTAACCGTTGTAAAATTATTGACCTTTCTACCGAGATTCCTTGCGACTGTTATAGCTTTTAAGAATACTTCAGGCATTATGACAGCAGACCCAACATTCAGCCAGACTCCACCTTCAAGATCAGATACAACAGAACATAGTTTCTTAAAATCTACATGGCTTGATTCTCCCATATCACTTCCCGATACACAGGGATGCATATGGATTATGTCTGTACCAATTGCGACGTGTACAGTCACCGGTATGTTCAACCGAACTCCCTCTGCCAGGATACTATGTTGTTTATAGCTATTCTTGTCCTTTAATATTTTATCTCCAAGCGCCCTGCCCAATCCAACCTCAGGCACTGATGCTGCAGCCTGAATTGCTTCAGCGGTTTCCTTCGCCATGCCGAAAGTCCCATCCTTAAGGCAGTTCGATACATCTTCAGAAGTCTCTCCGATCAAAGATATTTCATAATCATGTATTGCGCCGGACCCGTTCATTGCAACTGCAGTAATAATACCACGCTTCATTAAATCTATGACGATAGGTGATAATCCACATTTTATAACGTGGGCCCCCATTGCCAATACTACCTGACGATCCTTACTGTATGCCTTAACAATGTTATCGATTACTTTCCTCAGATCATCAGCGGCCAGGACCGTTGGTAGTGAGTCAATAAATTTATTGATATTCTTAAACTCGACAGGTTTGCCGAATTGCCCAATATCGACAAGGTTCTTTCTCTTCTTTATTGGGTATGTCTTTATCTTTTTCAGGTCTATCGGTTTATATTCTTTTTTTTGTTTCTTCAAAACCTAATCCCTTCTATCAGACCTTTCCAAAGGATATGATAATATGTATACAGTTAAATTAAAATTGAGATCCTCTCGGAAGAGATGTATTGTTATTCCAAACATCCCTTTCGATAAGATCCAGATTGTATTTCAATTTTTAACAACCCTATCAATTGCCTCTTTATACAATTCAATTCCCTTTGTAATCTGTATCTCAATTTTAAGTGATAGTATATTAGCACCTTTTACCTCCAATTTCCTTATTTTTACTATATCTTTCTGCGTTACGACAATCGCATCAGCACCTAGTAACTGCGAGTCAGATATAACCTTGTCTAATTCTGACTGAGTATAGTTATGGTGATCACGAAACACTCTATGCATTATTAAATCAGCTTCAAGTCCTTTCAGCGTGAATGTAAAGGATTCCGGGTTGCCTATTCCAGAGAGGGCATAAACCCTTTTTCCTTTCAACCACTCAAGTTCTAAAACCGTACCATCTTTAATATTATCAATTTGTACAGCAGTGTGATTAGATTCACAGACAGATGCACGAGGGTTTATCTGCTTTAATCTTGTGTAAATTGATTGGATAGTTTGTTCTTTACCCTGATCACAGTGTGATATTATAAACAGGTCTGCACGTCCAAGATTTCTAAGCGGTTCTCTCAGGCCCCCTCTTGGTATAAGTTTCCCTCCACCAAACGGATTAAGAGCGTCAATCACTACTATATCAAGATCACGCTTCAGTTTAAAATGTTGAAAACCGTCATCAAGGATTACGCAATCTACTCCAAACTCACTTATTGCTTTTTCACCGTTCTTTACTCTGTCCTTACCTGCCAGGACAGGCACATCCTGAAGGTTTTCCTTTAAAGCAAGACACTCGTCATTAGTAATCTCATTATCTTCTTGTGAAGAATTGTTACCACCATAACCCCTGCTCAAGATTGCAACCTTCTTGCCAATTTCACGAAGATACTTAACTGAAAACTCTACAAGAGGTGTTTTGCCAGTACCCCCTGTGGTAATGTTCCCAATGCTGATAACCTTTGCTGGTAAACTGGTACTCCTGACAATACCATTGTTGTAGAGAGCATTTCTTGTTTTCAGCACCGCTGAATACGGTAACGTAAAAGTGGTAAGAGTTGACTTGATTATAGCGGCAACAAATCCTCTTTGCTGTCCGGAAAGAATTGATAGATAATATTCCTTTATCATGAGAATGATAAGCAGAAAGCTTGGGTGACATGGACAGTCACTGTGCTGAACCCGATTCAGGAACTCTTTGAACTCTTTGTCCGTGCATTATAATTGAATTTATTCGAGAGGGACCGACCAGTAAGCATTGCTCAGGAACTGTTTCCAGGAGTTATACTTATTTGAACCCAGTTTTAATTGAATAATTGGACAATACTTCGGTTTAATCGGTTCGCAAATCAGTTTCATTCCGGCTTCTGCGGGTCTTCTACCTCCCTTGTGTTTATTACAATTTGTACAGGCACAGACAATATTCTTCCAGTTACTGGTCCCTCCTTGAGTCTTTGGTATAACATGGTCCAGGCTCAACTCTGATGTGGAGAACTTTCTGCCACAATACTGACACCTGTTCTTATCTCTGGCAAAAATATTTTTTCTATTAAATTTTATATTTGCTCGGGGAAGCTTATCGTAAACAACTAACCTGATAATCTTTGGAACTCTGATTTCCAGCGAAACTGTCTTGATGCTTTCATATCGATCCTCATCCGGTAACCTGTATTCCTCCTTAAATGCTGAAACATCTACCCAGCTTGAAAAATCGTATGAATTATACTGACCTTCATCTACAGATACAACCTCAGCACACTCTTTAAATAGCATCGCAAATGCCCTCTTCGCATTTACGACGTGTACAGCCGCATAGAATTTGTTCAAAACCAGAACACTGGATTCCAACGCGATAGTACTCTGCATAAAGACTCCCTTTTGCCTTTACAAAAACACACAGATTGTTACGCAATATTCGCTACTATAAGGTCGCCAACTTCAGAAGTTGAATAGCCCATCTGTCCGGCATTTACCCCTTTCAGTTTGTTACCTATAACATCTATTACCGCTCTTTCGATAGAAGCAGCTGCTTTGTCCTCTCCTAACTGTTCAAGAAGCATTGTAAGCGCAAGTATAGCTGCAACCGGATTAATAACGTTTTTGTCAGTATATTTAGGGGCTGATCCTCCAATCGGCTCAAACATCGAAACACCTTCGGGATTCACATTTCCTCCCGCAGCGATTCCCATTCCTCCCTGGATCATCGCACCCAAATCTGTAATTATATCACCAAACATATTACACGTTACAATAACGTCAAACCATTCTGGGTTTTTTACCATCCACATACAGGTAGCGTCAACATGGGCATACTCACGTTTTATATCGCTGTACTCTTCACCTACTTCGTTAAATACTCTCCACCACAGATCATGAGCGTAAGTCAAGACGTTTGTCTTGGCACATAGCAGCAGCTGCTTTCTTTTACCTCGTTTTCTTGTATATTCAAACGCGTAACGAATACAGCGCTCTACCCCCTGCCTTGTATTGATCATCTCCTGTGTCGCGACTTCTTCAGGAGTGCCTTTCTTTAAGAACCCGCCTATTCCTGCATACAGACCTTCGTTATTTTCACGCACTACAACAAAATCAATATCATCAGGTCCTTTGTCCTTGAGAGGACAATCTACACCAGGATACAATTTTACAGGACGTAAATTTATGTATTGCTGTAATGCAAATCGTGCTTTCAGAAGCAAGCCCTTTTCGAGGATGCCAGGCTGTACGTCAGGATGCCCAATCGCCCCAAGAAAAATTGAATTGCACTGTTTAAGTTCCTCAACTACAGAATCAGGCAAAATTTCACCTGTCTTTAAATACCTTTCGCCACCAAGGTCATAGTCAACTAACTCATATTTAAACCCATGCTTCTGAGCTGCTGCCTCCAGAACCTTTAATCCTTCACGAACTACTTCCGGCCCGGTACCATCCCCGGGTATGGTTGCTATTTTATACATTATTATAATATCTTTCTTTTGTTTGAATTAAAAAACTATAAATCTGAATTTAATTATTTTGATAAAATTATGTAGGGAGCGTTTCCCAAACAGGCCATAAAAAAAAATACTGCCTGGAAAACGATCCCTGGTATTTGCGCAACACACAAAAAAGATACTAACAATTATTGTTACTTTTTCAAGAGTAAAAATCAGCTAACCTGGAACCTTTACCAGGCATTGATGATTCTTTTATTACTTTTGTTATAAATTTCTTTGCAGTTGTAATGGAACCGATCATCTCATTTCCTTTTGCCAACTCCGTCGCTATTGCTGCTGAATACATACATCCAGTACCGTGAACATTGCTCATGTTTATCCGTTTTTCCCTGAAGCATTGGAACTCATTTCCATCATAAAAGAGATCAATAATCTCTTCATTTATATCATCCTCATTACCATTATTTATTACATGTCCTCCTTTAATCAGCACATTTGAAGCTCCCTGCTCGTATAAGACAGCAGCCGCCTCTTTTATATCTGAAAAATTCTTTATCTTACGTTCTGTCATAATTTCAGCTTCCGGAATATTTGGAGTTACCAGGCAAGATAACGGTATTAATTCAGTTACGAGTTTTCTAACGCCTTCACCTGTCAATAACCTTTTACCTGTATGAGATGTAATAACAGGGTCTACTACCAGATTTTTAAGACTATACTTCTTGAACTTGTCGCATACAATCTCTACAACCTCCTCACTGACAAGCATTCCTGTTTTGAGTGCATCAGTGCCAATGTCTGAAATAACTGCATCAATCTGTTGACTGATAAATGATGCCGGAACATCAAAAACGGAGCTAACACCAAGACTGTTTTGCGCGGTTAATGCGGTAATTGTACATGTGCCATATGCGCCGAGAGCACTTATCACTTTAAGGTCAGCCTGTACTCCAGCGCCACAACAAGAATCTGAACCGGCTATGGTAAGAACTTTATACATTCTTTAGCTATCTTTCCCTTAATGGTTATATCAGGTTTGTACGTAATTATATTAAAGAAATAATATTAATAGAAAACTATTCAAATTTACAGAGCTATAAAACTTTTCTACCTTTAGGCGCTTTAAACTTAGTTACAGTTACATCACATTATATCATACATTTAGGTTGACAATTCTAAATAAAAGCGTTATATAATCCACTTATGTAATATTGGTTCATTTTGAAAGTCTTTGTTTTTAATATAATATAGAATAAGCAGGAAATTCTTAAAATGTCTTTAACAAAAAAAATTGTCACTACATGTGTTCTAATATGCGTGGTAATGACATTACAGTCATGCGGTGCTAAACGTTCTCCAATTGAGCAGATATCTGCAAACTTGAAAAACACACCCGAATATTCAATTATTCTTGAAGATATGGAGATTAGAGGAAGCGTTTTTAAACAATATTATCATAAATACAAGGTGATCATTAAAGATAATATTCAGTACACCGGTTTTACCCGGGTATCAGAACCTTATTACCGGAATAACGAGAACTATCTTGGAATGTCTCTATTGTCTAAAACAGAAGATGGTTATATAAAGACACCTTCCCCACCAGGCTATCAATATATAGGAGATAGCAGATATGGTGAGTGGAAACAGGACAGGTCTGGTAATTCATTCTGGGCATTTTATGGACAATACATGTTTATGTCTCATATGTTCGGTATGGTTAATAGACCTGTATATCGAAGTGATTACAGCGCTTACACTGATTATCGAAAAAAAAACAGACCATATTATGGCAGTAAAAACCAGTACGGTACAAATGGAACAGTAACAAAACAGACACACAAGAGCTTCTTCCAGAGGAAGATGGCAAGGCAGAAGATGGCAAAACAGAGTTTCTCACAAAAAGTGAAACAGAGAGCTGGCAGGAGCCAGAGTCCATTCCGTGGTAGAGGAGGAGGGTTCGGAAAATAATGCATTTTGATAATTTAATCTCAGCTATTATCTATCTGGTATGTTGCTATTTCCTGTTCTGGTTAGGAAAACTTGCTTATGATACGATTCATAGAGACGTCAATGTGAAAGATGAGCTGGTTAAGAAGGACAATTGTGCGTTTGCACTCTCCCTGGTTGGCTATTATCTTGGTTTAGTATTTGCGATAGGCGGCGTTGTAGTTGGTGAATCAGCTGGTATGCTAGCTGATCTTATAGACATATTCATATACGGACCAATCGCAATCATACTGCTGAACATATCGACATTCATAAACGACAAGGTAATTCTGTATCAGTTCAACAACAAGAAAGAGATAATAGGTGACCAGAATACGGGAACAGGAGCTGTCGAGTTGGCTATCTATTTAGCTACAGGCATGATAATATTCGGCTCTATCTCAGGTGAAGGCGGCGGAATAGTTACACTTCTGGCTTTCTGGGCTATTGGTCAGGTATCTTTCATAATCACCGGCTATGTTTATAACCTTATTACACCTTATTGCATTCACGAAGAAATTGAAAAAGATAATGCGGCTGCCGGAGTCTGTTACGCCGGTGCTATTGTTGGAATTGCAAACATTGTTCGACATGCGATAGGTGAAGACTTTACCAGCTGGGGTGATAGTCTGCTTACTCTCGGATGCTTCTTTGGTTTTGGCATCGCCCTTTTACCTCTGATACGTCTGTTTACGGATAAAGTCCTTCTGCCGGGAGCAAAACTAACTGATGAAATCGTTAATCAGGAAAAACCAAATCTTGGTGCAGCCTTTATTTCAGCCTTCTCTTATATAGGTTCATCATTCCTTATAACCTGGTGCTTATAACAGTGTACTGTTTGTAATAACTACCTGAAATACCCCTGCACATTCAAGGATATTTTCTCAATTGAAAGTATAGTTATTACTAAAATCGGTGTTTAATACATCTTGTACCAATTTTTCAAATTCAAAAAATAAATCTTCAATTATCTGTCATCCATGCCAAATCCACATTTAGCAAGCCAAAGCAGAATTCTCAAAATATGTATTTTTGCCACAGGCTGTGCGGGCATTGTAGCCGAATTTGTACTCTCCACTCTAGCGAGTTATCTTCTCGGAAATCCTATACTCCAATGGACGATATTGATGTCTCTGATGCTTTTCGCAATGGGCGTAGGATGTCGTATCAGTAAATACATACTGAATAACCTGCTTGACAAATTTATTTTTCTGGAATTCTCCCTCTCCATCCTATGTGGTGTTTCAGTAGCGCTATGCTATTGGACTTCTACATTCACCAAGAGTACAGGCCTGTTTATCTATGCATTCAGTATATTAATCGGTTTGCTGATTGGTGCGGAGATACCTCTGGTAACCCGTATGAACGGATCGTATGAAGAGCTCAGGGTCAACATATCATCCGTTATGGAGAAAGACTATTATGGCGCCCTGGTCGGTGGCATCCTGTTCGCTTTCTTCGCGTTGCCATATTTTGGCCTTACCTACACACCTATCGCCCTTGGGATAATCAATTTTCTGGTAGCGTCAATACTATTCTGGAGATTCAAACATCTGCTGCACTACAAGAAGACCATAAAAATTTCATTCTGGTCTATTACATCATTTTTTCTGATATTCATTTTTGTAGTCAAACCGATTATACTTTTCAGTGAACAGAAAAAATATAAGGATCGCATAATCTTTGAACAGCAGACGACATACCAGAAGATTGTCATAACACAATGGAAGGATAAGTACTGGCTTTTTATTAATGGAAATGAACAGTTTTCAACATTTGATGAAGAGAAATATCACGAACCACTTATTCACCCGGCAATGTCCCTTTCCGAACAGAGTAAGAATATACTGGTACTGGGAGGCGGAGAAGGACTGGCGGTACGGGAGATCTTAAAATATAAGGACGTAGAGAAGGTAACGGTCGTTGACCTCGATCCGGTAATGACTGACCTGGCAAAATACAATCCCATCATCACAAAGATCAATCAGAACTCCATGGTTGACCCAAAGGTAAATATCTTAAACAAGGACGCCTTTACCTTTATAGAGGACAGTGAGGAGTTTTATGATGTTATATTCGTTGACCTGCCCGACCCAAATTCTGTAGCTCTCTCCCGACTCTATTCAAGAGAGTTCTATTCGCTCTGCCGACGGAGGCTCAATACATATGGCATAATCGTCACACAGGCATCCAGTCCGGTACACTCCCCGAATGCGTTCGTCTGTATCATAAAGACAATGGAATCGGCCGATTTTACCGTACTGCCCTATCATAACAACATTCCGACACTCGGCGAATGGGGCTGGTGCCTGGGAATGAAAAAAGGAGTTGTTTCAAATAAAGTGTTAAAGGAAAAGGTAATGGAAATTGAACTGCCTCCCCCCCCTACTAAATTCCTGAACAGAGATGCCATCATTTCAATGGCGCATTTTGGTAAAGGAATTCTGGAGCGAAAAGACAAACTGAAAGTAAACACTGTCCTTGACCCCATTTTAGTAAAATATTACAAAAAAGGTGCGTGGGATGTCTATTGATTGAAGAAACAGTCTCATTCCCTGCTTGCCCTTTTTTCCATGGATCTTTTTCTGTTTGTATAAAAATGGGAAGATGAGGATATCTTAACCAGTAGAATAAGAGCCGTTTTCTTCTCTGCCCCGTCCGGCTTTCTCCCGCCACCTTCTTCTTAAGTAGACCACTCCTAATCCCGCCAGGCCGATTCCAAGCATGACGATCGTTCCGGGTTCGGGCACGACTGCTGATTCGGCACTGGATACCATGATCTCACCGGTTGTGTAGAGCGACGATGTGTCCCAGGTATACATCAGACATATATCCGAAGAATAGGTCGGTGTGTTAATCACGTCAAATACCCCCGAAAGGGTTCCCCAGTCCAGTATATCAAACGTATCTCCGGCATTCGGTTTAAATCATCCAAACAGAGCTATATCAAGCGTCCCTCCCAGACTCATCGTCCCCGAAACGTCCAGGAGCGCTCTGATCCCGCGAGTAATCCACCAATCTCTATCTGGAGGATGCTGTCGATATCCTGTGAGTAATCGCCGGTAATCGATGTAACTCCGGGAGAATCCCCCGGGGCAAGCATGGCATCTGAAACTGAGAGGTCCCCCAGAAATGTATCCACGGCGAGCGTCCCGCCGGTGACATTGAAAGAACCACCGTTTGTATTATCAATCGTGGCAGCCTTCAGCATGCCGCCGCTGAGATTCACAACACCGGCATCCCAGAGTTTAAGGACAACGCTTAGCATGGCATCACCGTCTTCGGATATGTTCAGTGTACCGCTTCCCCTGAAGCAGAGACTGGGGATCCCTCCAAGGTAACTGTTACTGGCCCTCAGCGTGCCGCTGGACAGCGTATAGGTCCCACTGCTACCGGCTGCCTCACCAATATTCAGATCATTCGTTATCGTATGCGTACCGCCGCTCTGCGTAAATGCACCACCGCCTCCCCACAAGCCGCCGATGAACTCTTGTTCTGTCGACAAGCTTCCACCGTGGAGTCGGGCACACCATTATCCCAGTTCGCTGCAGTATTCCAATCACCTGACCCAGTATTTTGCCAGTTCGTAACTTGTGCCCTGGCAGATCCAACGGGTATGGCTGCCATGATAAGTATTAAAATGGTTGCAGTCATTATTCGATTCATATTAATCCCTCCTGATGACTTTTTTTTATTCAACGAATTGTCTGAAAATAGGGAAAATATCTTTTCTTGCCATTTTTCCCGCCAGTCTTTTGGCTGGCTGGATAGATCCTGATTTAAATTCAGGACCTCTGGGTGCGCAAAGTCCCCCCGACTGTGCCCCGTGCCGGTTTCGCGCGGGACAGTTGATTACTCTTGAGTACATATTTGTTAATATAAACAGAACGGATAAAAAATCAATACCACAATACTGTGTATGGCAAATACAGATTTTTTCCATAGAGGGGCAGGTAGAATCATCATAAGATGCATGTAAAGTTGAGGTTACTACGGATTGATTATCGTAAAAGGACTCTGTATACTGCAAAAAGTATTTCACGGAAATACCGGCGAGCTCACCGAGGAGTGAAGGAATAATTCCCGGAAAAGGAGACCTGTACACTCTTTTCTTCCTTTCCCGCGCATATCCCATTCGTAATTCCCGCAATCATCAAGCGGGAACCCAGCCATGTCTTAAAAAAATAGTCCTCATTTCACTGAACTCCCTGAGAAAGCCCGGGGCTTACTCTATGACACTGTACGGTTATGTTCAAACGAATATTACCCAGTTTCAGGTTCCACGCTAATGCGGCAATAACCATATATGCCCAATTACTTTTCAAATCTCTCACTGGCAACCTCATCGCGTTGATCTCTTTCACTAACCTACACCATAGTACCATCTTGTGAATCGGTCCAATACCTCCACAACTGATCGCTTTGACTTTTTCACCCATCTCATAATGTATATTGCTACCATTTAACATCGGTTGTTTTTGATCTTCCCATTGTATTCTCATCAAGCGACGTTCAAGTTTCTTTCTACGTTTTTCTGTATTACATTTGGGGGGGGGGCATCATTTTCGCGAATAAACTTGCGTAGTCCGCGACTCAGGCTCTTATTAGTACGGAATGATATTATCAGAGATTGGTCAGTTTTTTTTCGATTTTGCTCTACGTTTTTTGGTAGAAGGGGAATTAAACATCTTAAAGCCTTATTCACAGATTCCGAATTCTAAAAATATGGACGCATATCAGAGTAAAGAACCACTACGCCCTCTTTCGGTAATACCTCCTTAATAACACTTTTACCATTCTCCTTATGAATAGTAATTGTGCATCCATTTTGCATTAACCTATAATGCTTTCCACGCACTCCACTTTTAAAATCATATTCGGCACGCATATTGTTGTCCTCCTTCTTTACCATTTTAGGTTCAGCTTTCCTTATTATTGCATTGATTAAAAAGAACGGCTTTAAATATATAGCAGTCTCACACAAGAGAACGTATGATGATGCCCTCCATATAATTTGGAACTACATTTATCACAAACCCGGCAGAATATTTGTAAACTGATACTCCTCTACGTAGATACCCACAGCAGCTTCAAACTTATCTTCGCCCCACTGCTCTATGGTAAGTGTCTTCTCTTCTGATAGATCGTAGTAGTCCCAGTACAGGAACTCAATTCTCTCTTTTCCTCCCCCTTTACAGAAATAGCCACCACTGCCCTCATCTATGGTATACTCTACTCCCTCGTATTGGATCATATTCGGAGGATCATCATTTTCACGAATAAACTTACGTACCCCCTGGCCGAGGCTCTTGAATGATATCTTTTTTGCCAGAATCCACTCAGGCTCGTCATCATCCTCAAGCTCAAGATATGCAACGTCATTTCCGGATTTGAGTTCCCACTCATAGCTGATATCTCCATCGTCCCAGTCGTATGTATTGTATTCCGTAACTTCCCATGTCTTCATATCGTAATCGACAAGATATCCAACCTTGAGTTTAGACAAAACAAGATCCTTCAACGGATCTAACTCTTCCTTCTTATTTTTCTTACCAAACCAGCCCATATTAAATCCTTAAAAAAATACAAAAACATTTAACGCAGAGACGCAGATAAAACACTTGAAAATAATAAAAAATTTCACTTTTCACACTAAGACATGTATGGCAAAAAAAATAGAAATATTGAATCATTTGCTCCGACAAGATTTTGATCCAAAACTGATATAGCATCATACTTAGCAGAAATGAGGCAATCAACAATTTCAGTCGGTATATTCTCAACAATTTTGAATTTCAATGAATCACTCATACAGGTAATGATACAAATCGTTCTCCGGCTTATTCAGCAGCATATGAAATAGCAGCGTGGATATCGCCCTGTTTTAAAGATGGATAGCTCTTTAATATGCTTTCAGCACTTTCTCCATCAGCTAAATTATCCAATATTACTGAAACCATTACCCTTGCCCCCTTAATGCATGCTTTACCATGACACATTTGTGGGTCTACAGAAACCCGGTCTTTCCAATCCGCTATTAATTCACCTTTCAATTACTGTTCGTTATCACGCGGAGAGTGTAAACGAATTTAATAAAGGTGGATCCACGTAGCACAATCCACCCTGCCGCTAGGTTGTTTTTTCTTTATGACTTCGATACTTCGTGTGAGATATTTTTTCTCCGCGCTCTCTGCGGCCCTGCATGAGACTGTTTATTTCTGTTCCAACAAACCCATCTTCGCCTTCAGTGCCAGGAGCTGGTCACTTGGAGCGCTTAATTGATTTCCGCCCAACGCGGCATTGATTTCGTCATCAACACTCGTCTCTGCGGATGCAATTTCACCATAGGATTGTGCAAGGGATTCATCCTCTTCTACCTTTGCCTTCATTTTCTCCAGCATTGAAATAGTACCTGAAGAGTCAACCCTCGCAACCTGTTCATTAATTTTTCTAGTTGCCGCAGCGGTCTTGGCCCGTGCCCTGAGTGTAACAAGTTCATTTTCATAAGAAGATACAGTTGATCTCAATTTAGACACATTTGCCTGTAGCTGTGAGGCCATTCTATCCTGCTGTTCCCAGTTTTGCATCAGGCTGACTGCCTTTTGACTGCAATCCTCTTTCCTGCTCAAGGCTTCTGTTGCCAGTCGTTCTGCCTGTGCCGCATCTATCCCGCCACTCTGCATCTTCTGAAGCAGCATCATGGCCTTACGCTCATAATCAGCCGCCAACCTCTTATTGTCCTCAGCTTCCTTCTTTAAGCGAATGGCAACGCCTTTAACCTCTGCGAGACTTTTCATGGTCCCCTGGAGGTCTTTCTTCAAGTCTCTTATTCCCTGTTCAGTCATTTTGATAGGATCTTCAAATTTATCCATCGCGCTATGCGCATGGGACTGTCCCACCTTAAACATACGCTGAAAAATACTTGCCATGATATCACTCCTTCATAATTATAAATTATCTTAAATTAATAATATTATGCTTTATCTATTCCTGGCTTTTACTAAACTCAATAAGCTCACCTGCATACTCCGCCAGTGCAATACTCAATGCGTTAATAGAACCTTCAAGTTCATTCTTGTCCAGATTTTCCAGCTGTAAGGTATCCCTGAAAATGACCTTTGCCCCTTCTTCATCGAGTACAAACGCACCATGTACCAATGTCCTATTCATCTGGAGAAGTCGTTTGAAAAAACCCTCTGTATTTTTCGGAACATCCATAATCACCTGTTCCAGAACTAAAACAGGGTCCTCGCAATCAATGATGAGGTTCTTGAGACCTTTCTCCTCATCATCTATAATAACCATCTCCTCTCCGGCATCCTCACTTGAGATTGCAAACTCTAACTCATCTAAATAAGCTTTCACCTTTTGCAGATTTTCAGACATCTCATTTCTCCTATTTCAAATTTATATAATTTATTATTAATTCCATACACCGTATAGACGTAAAGCCCCGCTAACTGTGGTAAAGAAAACTTTTTTCTGTTCTAATGCTGTCGGTTGCATGCAGAGCATAGATACAGGTTGTCTAAATTGTTATTCTTTGCGCTCTTTGCGATGAACTCTTGTTTTTACTTACCAAGTTGCGGACGTTCCTGTGCTATTAATACCAATTCATCCCCGGTTTTAATAGTATAATCCATGGGAGGATTAGCCACCAATTTATTATTTTTTCCAGAATCTATTGCGAGTATAATAGCGTTATAATCTTCTTTTAAAATTTTCAGTATATCAATAAACTTCATATCCATAAAACTTTCCGGAGGTTTTACTTTATATAATTCGTTGCCATAACGATTACTGACAAGTTCGGTAATTATCTTGGTTATACCATGGTCCAGGGCAGCCTGAGCCAGCAGATTACCACTCAACTCACCTATAACAATTATCTCATCTGCACCTGCCAGTTTTCCATGCTGCATATTCCTTGCGTCAGAGATCTCCACACATATATAAACATCTTGATTTAACTTCCGTATGGTAAGAGTGTTTAGAACGACTTTTGCGTCTCTCGAATACGAATCAAGACTTTCATCTGTGAGGATCATTACAACTGATGCACCCCGAAGATTGGCCTTCGTCATAATATCAGCATCAACTTCACCATTGATAAAAAAAGTATTCTCATCATCAAGTGGTTTCTCTGGAATATCCGCAACTATAACTATTGGTTTGTTTTTAATCTTCTTGTCTGCACGTAATTCGGCAATAATCTCTTTTGCCTTATAACTCCACCCACAAATAATGAAATGGTCATTGACCTTTACATCCATAACACCCTTACCTTCCTTAAGTCTTGTTTCAACAAAGGCACTGGCAATCGTTGCCGTAAACATGCCCAGCAATCCTATGCCAAATACCATAACAATAACTCCAACTATCCTTCCTCCTACTGTTGATGGGGCTATGTCACCGTAGCCAACCGTCGTAATCGTCACAAAACTCCACCAGAATGCATCTACAATATGAGGAGTCTTTTCAAAATAATGGAGGCCAACTGCACCAAGAAACAAAATTGCAATTGTTAAGAGGAACAGTCTGGTGATCTTGTTTCGGATTAATTGAGTTAATATATTTATCATGGTATCTACTATTTAGCAATTGTAATTAAATATATTACTTATGGTATGGGTTTTTCGAATGCAAACTTCTCTTAGTGCTATGTGTCAGACACAACCCTTATAGCGGCATAGAATTATGTAATTCAGCGAATAATGTGACATTTATCACTTACCTTCTAACATCACATAAAATGATTGCCAAGTTCTACATTGGTGAGATCATGTTTGTATCAGTCTTGAAGGAGTGAGACATACAATAGAATTCTATTTATCTATTAATAGAATGACCTGTTAATCAGGACTCTAACCTTACCAGTCAAGAGGCTGTAGTGATTTATCAGTAACAAATTTTGTAACGAGGCTAAGCAGCCATGTATGCTTGTTTATTTCAAACTCTTTCCTGGACACCTTTGCTTTAACAAGAGCCATTTCTGACGCTTTATGGAATTCTACAGACTTGACAGCAACATAATTTATATCAACATTAACAATTCCTCGTGCACCAAAATTACCAAAAAGATCGACACCGTCAAAATCATATGCTTCCACATTTTCCCCCTTTTTCCTCAGTTTAAAAGAGAATGCTCCGTAAAAAACCAGCGCCTGTGCCTCCTGTTCCATTCCAACTTTTGATATTCCATAGCCATCACCAAAATTCAAACCAAGCTCAACCCTATCGCTGCTGAATGAAACTTTGTAGAACGGTTTTTTTCTATTTTTTCTGGACAGGTAAACATTAGAAATATTTTGTGGGAATTCTTTATCTGTGAAAACTCTACTTGAAATCAGAAGTTTGATAGTCAAATCTCGATCAATGGTGAACTCATCTTTTTCAATTGTCGCATAACTGGAAATATAATAAAGCATGGTATAAAACTGTTCAAGCTTGGACCGGAGAATAGACATATCAAAAAGTGCCATAAGCGCGCTGTCCATCTCTTCATTCCTCTGATCAAACAAATTTACATGTTCAGAATCAACAAGTGCATACACATCATTAAGTACCGTCTCAACACTAAAGTCTGTTGTTTCTAAAACCTGTTTAGTCCTATTTTCAAGGGCAAAAGCAGGACTTGTAAACAGGAGAATCATAGCTGCTAATAGTGAATTTTTGAACATTATTAACCTACCTTTATATATAACAAAAGCCGCCTGCGGTACAGACGTCTTAACTATAAAATTATCTTTCTTTAAATTTCGTACCTTTAACAATGAATTATATATATGAATTTTGAAAAACACAATAATATATTATCGGAAACATCTTATGAAATTTCAGTATTTATAATTAGAAAGGTTTTTGTCAACATACTCAATCCATGATTGTGCAATTAACGCGTGTCCTGCCGGTGTAGGATGTACGCCATCAGGCGCCCAATATTTCAGTGGGTGCAGTGAGCAGGACTCACGAAAGATTTTATCCAGTGGTAATAAGAGAGTACTGAATTCTTCTGAAAGTTTTTGTACTATTTCAATCTTAGGATTTAAATCATTTCTGTAAATATTATTATCTTCCAGCAGGAGAAATGGTTCACATAATATTATCCTGGAATCCATTGCTTTTGTTGTCCGGTTCAAGAGCGTTCGGTACTCTTTTTCAAACTGTACAGCCGGTGTGATCAGTGTATCATTTACGCCTATCAGAATAGATAATAGGTCAGGCTTAATGTCAATACAATCCCTTTCCCAACGGATATTAAGATCCCTTATTTTGTCACCACTGATCCCTTGATTTATGAACCTTATACTACATTGTGAATACCGGTCTGAAAGCGTTCGCGCTATCTGATTGGTGTATCCATCTCCAAGATCATCCGGATCATCTCTGTTTCTACCACAATCTGTAATACTGTCACCTTGAAAAAGTATTATGGCGTTCTTTTTAAATAAATTATCCATAGAATGTGAATTTTTCTTTATAAATCATGAGAGCTGTAAAGTAATGGTTTAAGTCTTGCAACCAGATTCTCAACAATATAATTTATCAGTTGAGAATTATCAATTTCAATTTTCATACAGAATTTTCTAAAGAATATGGTCAAAATACCGATAATACAGGATAGAAAAATATACTAAAGCTATGCTTGAAATTCGTGGCTTATTTAAAAAAATATCATCTAAAAAATATACAAATGATTGAAGAAAAACCAAAAACTCTTATTGAAGCTATTAAACAACGCATTAAATACTTGGAAGCTAACGATCCGGATAATGAAAACATTAAAGTACTTAAACGTCATATTTCAGATCTCGATTGGAAAATTTTACCTGGTTAGTATCTTCTTGAGAAATTCTTTTTAGTATCTCACTGGTTGCAGAATCTAATATAAGTGCCAGGAACAAGCATAATCGTGTCTCCATCACCGCCTGTGATACTATCAATATACGCTTTTAGCGTTTGGACACTTCCCGTAACACCTTGATCACCGTCCGATGATTCCACAAAGAACCGCATCAAACGATAAGAATCTCTCAGGACATGGTCTGTTATTTTCACACGAGAAACACTGCAAATCAACAAAGATAAATACAATAGATTAATTTCTTTCAGGTTTTTTTGTGATTTTTTTAACATTTTAACCTGGATTGTTGTTAAACAGGTAGTCTTGTTCAATAAACATATATAGCGAGTCAGAATATGAATTGGAGATCTGGCTTTGGGTTTGACCATTACTAATTACCATGATATATTGGCAAAATCATGATTTATAATCTTAAGGAGATTTTATGACAGGTGGAAAATTTGGGAAAATATTACTATATCTGATGATTGCAGGAATAGTTTTCGGTATAGCTATTGGTGGATTTTTTCCTGAAACTGGGGGGGCAATAGCATTTATAGGCGACTTCTTTATTGGATACCTGAAAATGCTTGTCGTTCCTTTAGTCATCACATCTATGATTGCAGGGGTTACCGGCCTGGGAGATATCAGGAAACTGGGAGGATTGGGAAGAAAGACTATACTTTATTATATGGTAACAACCAGCATCTCTGTCCTGATAGGGATTATTCTAGTAGTTATTATTGGCCCCGGAAAAGCTGATACGAAAGAAGAGCAACTCAGACTTCGTGGAGGTTTCAATTTTTCAGAGTTATTTTACACCATAGAGGGAAATGAGATTACATTCAAAAAAGGTCAGCTAACAAAAAAGTTTGATGAAAGGTATATGATCATCCTTAAAGACCAGAATGATATAAGAGGAAACATCAGAAGTAATAGTAATGAGAAAACAATTATTGTAAGCAATTGGGTTAAAGAGGACGAATCAAACCATAAACCCGTAAATGCAACCCCGTCGGCAAAAGGCAAGGGAGTTATCTTTGATTTATCACTGTCGAATAAAGTTATTGATAAACAGGGACAAACAATTGGTGAAACTTTGAAGGACGTGTTACTAGGTCTGGCCCCGAATAATATTGTCAGAGCTATGGCAGAGACTAAAATTCTTCCAATAATTGTTTTTTCTATGATATTTGGCGCTATCCTGACAACACTTGGCAAACAGGGAAAGCCTGTCATTGATTTTTTTATTGGTGCTAATGAAACAATTCTTAAATTTGTACAATTATTAATGCTTATAGCGCCTTTGGGGATTGCATGCTTAATAGCTGGAAAACTAGGCGCTGCGGGTGGAATAGAAAAGTTTGGGCTCGAATTCAAGAAAATTGCATATTATGCTGTTACTGTTATGGCCGGACTATTAATTCATGCAACTATTGTTCTTCCCCTGATCTTAAAATTCTTAGCAAAAAGAAATATTATAAATTATGCGAGAGGAATGAGTACCGCTCTTTTAACCGCATTAAGCACAGCATCAAGCTCTGCAACTCTCCCTGTCACAATAAAATGCACTGAAGACAATAACAAAATTTCTCCTAAAGCAGCTGGTTTTGTTTTACCTCTGGGAGCTACTATCAACATGGATGGAACTGCTTTATATGAAGCGGTTGCCGCGATCTTTATCGCACAATTATACGGTATTGATTTAGGCACGGGACATCTGTTTATAATATTCTTAACAGCTACCCTGGCCGCTATTGGCGCTGCCGGCATACCGGAAGCCGGACTGGTAACAATGGTAATAGTATTAGAAGCGGTAGGTTTGCCGATCGAAGGTATTTCCATGATACTCATGATTGACTGGTTTCTGGACAGATGCCGGACGACTATAAACGTTTGGGGAGATTCCATAGGAGCAGCATTTATTGACGCCGGTTTAGAATCTGAACATAAACTGAAAATGAGTACTACATAAATAAAGTTGTCAATGATAGGAATCAGGTCTTTACCCTTGACCTGACCCTGTTCTTATACTCTGTAATTCGTGCTAGCCCGGGCCTCTCCCGGGCTAGCGTACCGACCAATCAATCACTTATATGTAATTATCAACTGTGGATGGTTGGTAGAATTGCGATTTTCACCTGAGTAGTAACCGATGTTGTCATTAACACGATCGTCATTGTCATCCTGTTGGAAATAAACACGAAATTGGGTTTTGCCTGTCATGTTGATTGCTCCCTGACCTGCTAACCCCAATTCCGCAATCGACCAGCTGTCATTGCTTGCTGCATTGCTCAATGTCGCAGCACGTGACACTGAAGCCGCTGCTTCGAAATCACCATTCTGCAGTGACGTATTTCCGCTAAATCCACCAGTTGCTACATCCACTAGACATACACCATGAGTTCCAAATGGATTGGTACCAGATACCTTTCCCCTCCTTAAGCGCAAGGTGGCGGAAAGGACTTTTGCGCCATTCGGGATCACAGAAGTGTCGAAGGAGAGGATAGATTTATACTGGCGATCTTTCCTGTCATCTCCAGATCGTATAGAACGGCTTCCAGCGCCTGTACTGGATCTCTTGCCGCCCACATTACTATTTTCCGAGGATTCCAGTACCCAGCCATCCTCAGCACCGATAGAAGTAAGCGTGATTGTCGTTTCCCCTACCGGATTGACCGTAATCGTCACTGTACTCCTGGTACTAAGCTGACCATCGTAGCCCTTCAGTTGCAGCACATAAGTACCCTCTTCGCTGAAATCTGCAGTTGTGTCAACGGTACTTGTATCTGAAAATATTACTGTCCCGGGACCGCTCACTTTACTCCATGTAGTTGTCACTAATCCCGGTGGATTTGGCAATCCATCGTCCGTTACAGTACCATCAAGGACAGCACTGACGTGTAAGTCAATGACCTGATTAGATCCAGCATCCACATTTGGCGCCTGATTTACTCCCCCGATTACAGTAATATTTGTTGTTTCTGATCCTGAGTCACCACGATCATCTGTTACAGTAAGTGTTGATGCATAACTTCCGGCTATAGTGTATGTGTGTGTCGGTTGTAATGCAGTTGAGCTGCCACCGTCACCAAAATCCCAGGAATAAGCCACAACCATTCCATTTGGATTATCAGGATCATAGGACCCGGAACCGTCAAAGTTAACTACTAATGGTACAGAACCAGTGACAGGACCAGCCACTATCATTGCAACAGGAGCCTTGTTATCAACCGTAACGGTTACATTTGCACTGTCTGTCAGGCCGTCATTATCAGCTACAGTCAGAGTTGCCATGTAATTGCCAGGGGCATAGTATGTGTGCGTGGGGGTTATATCCAGGGAAGGACTACTACCGTCATCAAAATTCCATACGTAGCTTACAATGTTTCCGTCGGCGTCAAATGACTCATTGCCGTAAAAGTTTACAGTAAGCGGTGCAAAACCACTTACTGTGGGACCAGCGGTTGCCATGGCTACAGGAGGTTCCATACCACCTGGATCGGGAACATTTCCGCTTATCGTGTACTTACCCAAACTTGCGTAATCTGTATAACCTGTTACCAATGGGTCGCCTTTCCCGACACCCTTGAGCATGACAAAATATTCTCCCGCAGGCAAATCCAGTACATTAAATGACGCATTCAGGCTATTTGCCGGGTTAGAACTCCTGATCAAGTTTCCACTTCCATCATAGAGGCCCGCCTCAATATCCAGATTGGGACTTAGTGATGAAGGATCGATAGTAATCAATACATCTCCATTGCCACTCACAAAGCTGAATACGTCCACATCAGTTCTTTGTTCAATGAGACCTTTGCCACTTAGAGTAACCGTGGTACCGTCTGTTGTGCTATCAAGCGAAGTGGCGGTTATTACGCTATTTCCGTGATCGTCAACCATAAGTTGAAGACCATTGTTCTTGATGACCTGAATGTCGTCTTGTGTATTATTGGCATTTGCATATTCACCCTGGCTCCATTGCACTAATTCTCGATAGTATCCAACACCCATGATCGGGGCCCATCCTGTGACTCCACTTCCATGACCGCTGTAGTATGAAGAGCCATTAATTGTACCATCATGGCCTAAACCAAGATTGTGACCAGCTTCATGGGAAACAGCTTCTGCTAAATATTTTAGGCCCGTGTTGAAAACAAACGCCGTCTTAAAGTAATCTCCCACATAATCAAAGACACCCACATACGCAAATCCACCACAACCACAACCTGCAAAATCATCAACCGTCATCACAACTCGCGTTCCGTATCTTTCATCACCGTTATCACTTCGTGTAATTGCATCTTGACCAGGGTCCTCTGTCGTAACATCCACATCAAATGGTGCATAATCTTCAGCAACCAGCAGCCACGCACTCTGGATGAGATCCATCTCAGCGTTGCTAAACGTTGACGTATCACCATTTATATCATATGGTTTAGCAACAATAGTATCTCCATAACTGAGATTCCAGGCAGTGCCCGAAAGTGTGTGTCCATTAAAGTCCAGATAAATGACGCGTTTAGAGCCAGGCTTACTGTGAAGTTTAAAGGTTTTATCATAAGAAAAAGACTGTTCGGCAAGTGGAGCAGAATATTCCTCAACTGTAAGTTCTGGTTTTTCTTCAATGAATAATAATCTACCATTTTTATCTATCCTTGCAGTATGATCTTGACGCATCATGGTAGAAAATTGCTCAGGTGTCATTCCATACCAGGCAGCCACTTCCGGCAGTTTATGTGCCAGTACTTCAATGGCACGTTCGCCTTTGGTATTTTCCGGTATAGAAATAATCGGAAACGTCGATTTGCCTTGAGGTGCTGAAAATACTGAAGTGCTCCCCAACCCAGTCATTATAACCAGGGCAATCACAAAAAGAGAGCCAGACAACACCGCTTTCAATTCAATGTACCTTTCATGTGCTTGAGATCTTTGCTGCAATTCTTGTTGGGATACGTCCATATACATGAAAACTCCTGTAATAATTTGAAATAAATAAAGATAAAATTAAACCCCTGGACCGCTCCTGATAAATACATATTTGTGTCCTCTAAATCATGTAATAATTTTGAAAATTTTGCATTGATAATTGCATAAATTTGTAGAAAATCAGAACACCAAACCGTATCAAATTGGAACATCAGTACTTACTCTTAAGAGTAAAATACTTATAACAACAGTTTTAGATTACGTTCTTAAACTACGAGCAATGTGTGTGCCAAAGCTTAAGAGGTCGATGGTCTAAATTCCGTACTGAAATTCCTAGGGCAACAATTATAGCAGCTTCAGAAAACCTGATCTCATGTTAAATGAAAAACTGTCCTGTCGCTATTTACCAAGGGAACGGTTATGTTTGCGTGGAATCTAAGATTATTGAATAGACGATCAACAGGGGCAGTCATTTTTTGTTATCAGTACTCCATTCACTACAAGGTTGGTTGATATTTTAAGGAGCGAAATTGTGCCTCGCTTGTTGAAGGATGTTCGACAACAACACACAGAGGAAGAGATGGTGTCAGGAAAACCTGGCAGAAAACTTAGACAATGTTTTATCCTGGGTATACGCTTTACCTCTTTCTGAAGAACAATGAAATACTAACGAACGATATAAAAATAGCAAGATCCACAGGTGTACAGCTAATTTTTCAGACTACTTTGTATATTCTTTGCGTCTTTAGCTGTGATACTCTTAACCTTCGCCAGGTCATCTAATGAAGCTTCTCGAATGTTCCGTAAATCGCCAAAATATTTAAACAGGTTTTTCTTCTTAACCTGTCCGATACCGACAATTTTATCAAGTGGTGATTTGTAGTACTGCTCTTTCCTCAGCTTCTTATGATAAGCAATTGCAAAACGGTGAGCCTCATCACGAATGTTTACCAGAAGTTTTAACTCGCAAGAGTCCTGATCCAGCACAATCGAACCCTCATTATCGCATACAAAAATGCGCTCATCCAGCTTCTGATCTGGCCCGTCTCGTTCTGCCGCTTTCTTCCTTCCCTTTGCAAGCGCTATTACATCTACCCTGTCAACACCAAGCTCGTCAAATACCCTTCTGGCTATTCCCAGTTGACCCTTCCCACCATCAATAACCGTAAGGTCCGGAAAATCATCCTCTTTGAATGCCCTTGTATACCTTCTCGTCAACACTTCATACATCATTGCGTAATCATCAGATTGTGATACAGATCTAATCTTGTATCTCTTGTATTTACTCTTTACAGGAACACCATTTTCAAAAGCAGTCATTGATCCGACTGCCTGTTTTCCACCGATATTTGATATATCAAAGCATTCCATCCTTTTCGGTATGTTTGCCAGGCCAAGTTTTTTCTTTAATGAAGCCAGTGCCGATTCGATACCATCACTTGAATCTTCACGAATTTTAAACGCATTTTCAGCATTCTTTGTTGCCATTTCAAGTAATTTATGCTTCTCTCCCCTTTTCGGGCATATTACCCTTATCTTGTGTCCCTTTTTCTCACTTAACAGTTCTTCCAGAACTTCTTTATCTTCACTCTCGACCGGCATCAAAATTTCGTCAGGAATGAATCTTGTTCTGATATAAAATTGTTTAAGAAACGAACAGAAAACGTTACTTAATGTATCGTTAATAGTTGAAAACCTGTATGACGCAACATCCTCCAAATTACCGTTTCGTATAAACATTGCCTGTATCTGTATGCTGTTCCCCTTACCAAAGTATCCAAATACATCTCTATCTACAAACTTAAGTGTGCTGATCTTCTGGCTCTCAACTGTCTTTTCTATGGCATAAATACGGTCCCTGAATTTTGCAGCTTTTTCGTACTTCAATGCGGCAGATGCATCAGTCATTTTCTTTTTTAATACTTTTGACAACTCAGCATTTTTACCTTTCAGTACCAGAATAATCTCATTTATCAACTCTTTGTACGCTGCTTCGTCCACCATGTCACAACACGGCGCCAAACATTTTCCTATCTGATGATAGAGACATGGTCTTACTCTGCTTTTAAAGACATTATGTGAACATTTTCTGATTGGAAATAAACTATTAACATACCTCAATGTTTCTCGAACTGCTCTTGAGGAAGAGTATGGTCCAAAATAGAGAATATTATTTTTTTTAACCCCTTTCCTTTATCTGCTGGAGAGTCTATCTGTCTTACAATAACCGGATAGGGAAACTTCTGGTCCATATCAAGTTTTATGGACACAAACGTCTTGTCATCTCTGAGATTTACGTTAAACCTTGGTTTAAATTGCTTGATCAGGTTGTTTTCAAGTATGAGGGCCTCTTTCTCAGTGTCAGTTAAAACAAAGTCAATATCAGCAATTCTATTTACAAGAAACTTTATAAACAACCGTTCATCACCTGAACTCTGAAAATAGCTCCTTACACGGTTTCTAAGAACCTTTGCCTTGCCAACATAAATGACTTCTCCTCTAACATCCTTCATCATGTATACCCCGGTTCCGGTAGGAATCGTCTTCAGTTTTGTTAATAGTTTACTGTTTTCAATCTTAATCATTTTAAAAAATAGTTAAATATTAAATAATCTGGCATCTGTATATAACAAATTATCGAGGTACATCCCGGGAAGAACTAATGTATAAAAACTATACAATGTGATGCTTGCGCTCAGAAATTGTATTTGATAAAATGTTTTTTGAAGCACATGTTTTAGTGATTACAGTTTTTTATTGTTTCATAACACTTTATAATATAGAAGGTTATTATAATAACATAGTAGTAATCTCAGCATCAAACATGCTATTATATCAGCGTTATATATAGCTACTATAAATTATGTATACCTTATAACAGATGCTCTGGCAAATAATAATAAATAGTGTCTTATTGACACATTATTTCAAGCTATAATATGGAAAGCAAGACCAAAAAACCATACCGTCATTGTCCCGGAGAAAGGTATGAAATAAATATATTCATATGTCGAGGAAGACAAAAGTCTCATTATCCAAAATGCTCTAAATGTGAGTTTAAAGATAAAACCGATGAGATCTCACAAATGCCTTCAGTAATTGAACCAGAAGAAACCTTACCTCCATCTTCACCTCCACCAAAACAGGTAAATACAGGATCAATTGTTGTTAAGAGCGAGCCACCTTCAGCAGAGATTTACCTGGATGGTGATAATATAGGTGTCACTCCGGCTATCATAACTCAGATTCTTCCAGGCAAGTATAAATTAAAAATCAAAACAGATGGATATTATACCTGGAATCAAAGTGTGGAGGTTATGGCTAATAGAGAATCATCCTTAACTGCAATGCTACAAGGGAGAGATGGATCTCTAATGATAACCAGTGAACCGACAAATGCAGAGATTTTCATTAATGGCAAAATTGTAGGCAGAACTCCGGAAACTATACAAAATGTAAAACCGGAGAAATATAAAATTAAACTCAAGCTTGACAAGTATGAAATATGGAATAAAGAGGTAAAAATAGAAGCGGAAAAGAAGTTATCTTTAACCGCTAAACTTATATCAAAATATGGATCTATCTCGTTAGGCAGTGAGCCAACGAAGGCAAGAATATTTCTGGATGGTATACAAATTGGCACAACTCCTGCACGTTTACAGTCTATTCCACACGGTACACATCTTGTAGAAGTTAAGATGGAAGGGTTTAACATCTGGAAAAAAAGTGTGAATGTTGAATCTGGCAAGGAAAGGTTATTAACAGCAATACTAAAGAGAAAGACCGGATCTATCAGTATTAATAGTAAGCCTGAAAATGCCGGGATCTATTTAAACGGTAAATATATAGGTGAAACTCCCCACAGGATACAATCTATAATTCCCGGTACTCACGAAATACAACTCAAAATGGAAGATTATGACGTATGGAGTGAGACGGTAAACATTGAAGCGGGAAATGAGAACACCATATCAGCAATGCTTCAAAGAAGTACCGGAACTTTAATGATAGAAAGTGATCCGGAAAACGCAATTATCTTCGTTGATGGTAAGGAAATTGGCACCACTCCTGAAATTATAATATCCAGTGCAAAAGGTAAACATATTATAGAAGTAAGGATGGACGGATATGATATCTGGAAAGAAAATGTACATATCGAGCCTGGTACAGAAAAATCCTTAACTGTAACCCTACAGCCAAAAACAGGGTCTCTCAATATTAATAGTAAACCATCAAGTGCATCAATTTTATTAGACGGAAAAGAGACAGGGACAACTCCTGAGAAGATAAACGGTTTAAAACCCGGCACTTACCAGGTAGAAGCCAAGATTAATGGGTACGAAGACTGGTGTGAGAGTGTAAAAGTTATCGCAGACAAAGAGAACCACATAACTGCTGTACTCCGAAAATTAGTCAGCACTTTTAATGTAAAGAGTGAACCCTCTAATGCAATGGTTATTATCGACGGCACAGAGTCCGGAAATACACCTGCTAAGATAACCGATCTGGAGCCCGGCAAGCACATTGTAGAAATCAGGATGAAAGGGTATGAAACATGGACTGAAAGTGTAGAGGCAAACGTCGACAAGGAAAGTAGCATAACTGCCGTTCTTCGAAAACTAACTGGCTCAATCAATATAAAAAGTGAACCGTCAAACTCAATAATACTTTTTGATGGGGTTGAATCAGGGAATACTCCGGCAACCATTACTGACTTGAATCCAGGTACTTACAATGTTGAATTAAAGAAGGATGGGTATGAAGGCTGGAAAGAAAAAGTATATATTGTTCAAGGTAAAGAAACTTCATTAACTGCCGCACTTCAATCAATTCCAGGCTCTCTCAGTATTTACAGCGAACCATCAGACGCGACAATCTTGATAGACGGAAGAAAAACAGGCACAACGCCACTAATCATTACTGGCCCTGACCCTGGAAACCACCTTGTAGAGATTAGAAAAGAAGGGTTTGAAAATTGGAGTGAAAGCATAAAGATTGTAAAAACTAACCAATCCTCCTTGAAGGCAGTACTTCAATTAAAAGCCGGGCCTGTTTGTATCAAAAGCCAACCGTCAATTGCAGAGGTGTTAATAGATGGTAAAGAAGTTGGAACAACTCCTCTTATCATTACTGACCCAAGCCCGGGAACATATAATGTAGAAATAAAGAAAGACGGGTATGAAAACTGGAATGAGGATGTAATGATAGAACCGGGCAAGGAAACGGCCTTAACAGCTGTCCTGCAAGTGCAGGACGGCTCAATCATCATCAACAGTTCACCTACAGGTGCAATGATTTACATTAATGGGGAAAAAACCGGAAAAGCACCTGAAACCATACATAATATGAGCCCAGGTAGACACCTTGTGGAAGCGAGATTAGCAGGACATGAAAACTGGAATGAAAGTGTAGAGGTGACAGGAGGCAGGGAAAGCAGATTAACAGCAACACTCAAGGAACTAACAGGTACTATAAATATTATGAGTAGTCCCCCTGATGCAATAATCATTTTGGATGGCAAAGAAATTGGTCACACTCCCATGAGTTTGCCAGGAGTTAACATTGGTATACATGAAGTAGAAATACAAAAGGACGGCTATCTATCATGGAATAAGACGATAAAAATAAAGGCAGGTGAAGAAAACACCTTTAATCCAAAGCTTATTGAAATAGCGGCTACTGCCAATATAAACAGCAAACCTTCAAATGCAGTTATTTACATAGACGGCAAAGAAGCTGGCAAAACGCCTGCAATTATTACTGGAATGACTACTGGCGATCATTTAATAGAAGTCAAAATAGACAGGTATGAAGTATGGAGTGAGAGAGTTAATATTAATCCTGGAAAGGAAATTGATGTAACTGTAGAACTCCAAATAAAACCGGGAAAAGTATCTATCGATAGTACTCCTTCAAAAGCATTAATATTTATAGACGGTAAAGAAATCGGTACTGCTCCAAAAACAGTTGAAGGTCGTGGCGTTGAACAGCATCAGGTGGAACTCAGAATTAAAGGATACAAAGTCTGGAACCAGAGTATTAACATCGAACCTGGTATTGAAACCAGTGTAATGGCAGATCTGGAAATAAAATCCGGTTCTGTCAGTATCACCAGCGAACCGACAAATGCGATGATTCTCCTGGATGCCAAAAAAGCCGGATACACACCTCAAACATTAACTGATATTGTGCCAGGAAAACATATTATAGAAGTAAGGAGGGAAGGATATGATATATGGAGTAAGGGTGTAGAGGTAAATAGTGACAAGGAAATTGCATTATCTGCATCGCTCTCAAAAATTACCGGTTCTATCAGTATCAATAGTAATCAATCGGAAGCAGTAGCATATTTAGATGGTGAAAACATTGGCACAACACCATGCACTATGGAATCAGTTGTTATCGGCACACATCAGGTTGAAGTCAGGAAGGAAGGATATGCGGAATGGAGAAAAGTAGTTTATATCAAAAAGGGAAAAGAGATTTCATTAAAAGCTATGCTTCGCTCTATAACCGCCTCAATAGATCTTGAAAGTGAACCGAAAGGAGCAATGATTTTATTAGATGGAAAAGAGGTTGGTAAAACTCCTGAAATCTTAACCGGCATTAAAACAGGAATGCATAATGTAGAGATCCGGATGGACGGTTATGTTTCATGGATGAAAATGATAAAAGTTAAAGCAGGAAGAGAATACATTTTTACCAAAACACTTCAAGTGCAAAATGGTTCCTTAAACGTAACTAGCAGACCATCAAATGCAAGAATCTTTATATTTGATAAAAAAGCTGGAAAGACTCCCAAGACATTCAATGATTTAAAACCAGGAAATTATGCAATAGAAGTGAAACTTGATCAGTATCAAACATGGAGTAAAAATATTGAGATTGAACCAGGTAAAGAAACTAACCTGAAGGCGTTGCTTCAATTAAAACCTGGATCAATTGTTATTATAAGTGAACCATCAAATGCAAAAATACTTATAGACGGTGATGATTCCGGCACTACTCCTGCAACTATTGATGACATAGAAGATGGCGCTCATATAGTAGAACTAAAAATGGAAGGGTATAAGATTTGGAGTGAAAATGTAGTTATAACAGCAGGTATACAGTCTAACTTAACAGCCGTACTCCAGGAAATGAAGGGGTCCATAAACATCAATAGCGAGCCAACAAACGCTACAATAAGTGTAAACGGCAACATAAGCGGATCCACACCCGAACACATAAGGAACATAAAGCCTGGTACACACCATGTTGAAGTTATTAAGGAGGGTTTGGAGGTATGGAGTGACTATGTAGAAGTTAAGGCGGGAAGGAAAATTGAGCTATCAATCACACTTCAGCAAACGTCCTGTATAGTAAATATAGAAAGTACACCATCAAATGCAACTATTTTCATTAATAATAAAGAATTTGGAGCAACGCCTCAAACTATAAAAACATTAAACCCCGGTCAACACAAAATTGAAATCCAAAAAGCCGGATTTGAAAACTGGAGTGAAGTCGTAATAGTTGGATCAGATAAAGAGAATACGGTAACCGCCCTGCTCCGACAAGTCACAGGATCTATTAACATTAAGAGTGATCCACCACAAGCAGAAATACTTATAGATGATATAGAATCCGGAACCACTCCCGCAATAATAAATGATTTAAGCCCGGAAACGCATAAGATAGATATTAAAATGGACGGGTATAGTGTCTGGAGTGAAAATCTGGAAGTCGAGGCAAATAAAGTTAAACAGGTTGATGCAACACTCCAACAAATGACAGGTTCCGTCAATATTAACAGCGAACCATCTGGTGCATTAATGCTTATAGACGGTAAGAAACGTGGCACTACTCCTGAAATTATTACTGACATAAAACCTGGAAAATATCTGCTTGAAGCCAGTTTGAAAGGATATGAAAAATGGAGCGAAAAAATAGAAGTTGCAGCAGATAAAGAGAATACGGTAACCGCCCTGCTCCGGCAAATCACTGGATCCATTAACATTAAGAGTGATCCGCCACAGTCCGAAATCTTCATTGATGGTATTGAATCCGGAACCACTCCCGCAATAATAAATGATTTAAGCCCGGAAACGCATAAGATAGATATTAAAATGGACGGGTATAGTATCTGGAGGGAAAATGTGGAAGTCGTGGCAAACGAAGTTAAACAGGTTGATGCTGCACTCCAACAAATAACAGGCTCTGTCAGTGTAAACAGCGAACCATCTGGTGCATCAATAATTATAGACGGTAAAATATCAGGCATAACTCCTGAAATTATTACTGACATAAAACCTGGAAAATATCTACTTGAAGCCAGTTTGAAAGGATATGAAAAATGGAGCGAAAAAATAGAAGTTGCAGCAGATAAAGAGAATACGGTAACCGCCCTGCTCCGGCAAATCACTGGATCCATCAACATTAAGAGTGATCCGCCACAGTCCGAAATCTTCATTGATGGTATTGAATCCGGAACCACTCCCGCAGTGATAAATGATTTAAGCCCGGAAACCCACAAGATAGATATTAAAATGGACGGGTATAGTGTCTGGAGTGAAAATGTGGAAGTCGTGGCAAACGAAGTTAAACAGGTTGATGCTGCACTCCAACAAATAACAGGCTCTGTCAGTGTAAACAGCGAACCATCTGGTGCATCAATAATTATAGACGGTAAAATATCAGGCACTACTCCTGAAATTATTACTGACATAAAACCTGGAAAATATCTGCTTGAAGTCAGCTTGAAAGGATATGAAAAATGGAGCGAAAAAATAGAAGTTGCAGCAGATAAAGAGAATACGGTAACCGCCCTGCTCCGGCAAATCACTGGATCCATCAACATTAAGAGTGATCCACCACAAGCAGAAATACTTATAGATGATATAGAATCCGGAACCACTCCCGCAGTGATAAATGATTTAAGCCCGGAAACTCACAAGATAGATATTAAAATGGACGGGTATAGTGTCTGGAGTGAAAATGTGGAAGTCGTGGCAAACAAAGTTAAACAGGTTGATGCAACACTCCAACAAATGACAGGTTCCGTCAATATTAACAGCGAACCATCTGGTGCATCAATAATTATAGACGGTAAAATATCAGGCATAACTCCTGAAATTATTACTGACATAAAACCTGGAAAATATCTACTTGAAGCCAGTTTGAAAGGATATGAAAAATGGAGCGAAAAAATAGAAGTTGCAGCAGATAAAGAGAATACGGTAACCGCCCTGCTCCGACAAGTCACAGGATCTATTAACATTAAGAGTGATCCACCACAAGCAGAAATACTTATAGATGATATAGAATCCGGAACCACTCCCGCAGTGATAAATGATTTAAGCCCGGAAACTCACAAGATAGATATTAAAATGGACGGGTATAGTGTCTGGAGTGAAAATGTGGAAGTCGTGGCAAACAAAGTTAAACAGGTTGATGCAACACTCCAACAAATGACAGGTTCCGTCAATATTAACAGCGTACCATCTGGTGCATCAATACTTATAGACGGTAAGAAACGCGGCACTACTCCTGAAATTATTACTGACATAAAACCTGGAAAATATCTGCTTGAAACCAGTTTGAAAGGATATGAAAAATGGAGCGAAAAAATAGAAGTTGCAGCAGATAAAGAGAATACGGTAACCGCCCTGCTCCGACAAGTCACAGGATCTATTAACATTAAGAGTGATCCACCACAAGCAGAAATCTTTATAGATGGTATTGAATCCGGAACCACTCCTGCAGTGATAAATGATTTAAGTCCGGAAACTCACAAGATAGATATCAAAATGGACAGGTATAATGCCTGGAGTAAGAATATTGTAGTCGTGGCAAATAAAGTTAAACAGATTAATGCAGTACTCCGCCAAATGTCAGGCTCCGTCAACATAAATAGCGAACCATCTGGTGCATTGATACTTATTAACGGCAAAAAGTACGGCACTACTCCTGAAATCATTACTGATATAAAACCTGGCAAGTATCTGATTGAAGTTAGTATGGAAGGACATGAAAAATGGAGTGATAGTGTCGAGGTTGGAGCAGCAGAGGAAATTCCACTACGTGCTTTGCTGCAGAAATCCACCGGCTCTATTAGCATAAAAAGCACACCTGCTAAATCTATAATATATATAGATGGTGAAGAAGTTGGAGCTACTCCGGTAACTTTAAGTTCTATTTCAGTTGGTGCACATGATATACTGATTAAGGCCGATGGACACGAGGAGTGGAAGAAATCTGTAATAATAAAAAAAGGCAAAGAATTAAGCGTAAATGCAATACTTCAACTAAATGTTGGCTCTATCAGCATTGAGAGCTATCCTGAAAATGCAATAATAAATTTAGATGGTAAAGAAGTCGGAAAAGCACCTAAACGATTAACAGATGTTATAGTAGGCACACATAGTGTTGAAGTTTTGTTGGACGGACATATCTCTTGGAAAAAAACTATTAAACTAAAAGCTGGCAAAGAAATTTCGTTATCTGCAGATCTGAAGATAGTGAACAAAACTGAGAAGCCGGAAGAAGCCCTTGCTGGTATCGCTACCGAGGCTACCTTACCAGCAAACATTATTACAGACATTAAAGAACCGGAAATCAGTACAGAAAAAAAGAAGGCAACAGTTCCAGAAGTTAAAACCGAACCAAAAAGTAACAAGAAAAGTCCTCCACCTGAAAAACAGATTAAGCTACGCTCTACTTATGGCAAAATAGATGATTCTCTAATAGAGTCACTACCATTTCTAAAGATTCGAGAAAAGAACAGTAATATTTTTCTCTGCCATAGCGAGCTCAAACATTGTTATGAGGAAAAACCAATTGGTGATGGCGATGTCGTCATTGATCATACTACCTCTTTAATGTGGTGCCAGTCCGGGTCGTCAGAATATTTTAATCTTAAAAAAGCGAATAAATGGTTGAAAAAAATGAACAAAAATGGTTATGCGGGCTTTAAAGACTGGAGATTACCCACAATTGAGGAGGCATCATCATTATTGGAATTTGAAACAAAGAACGATAGTTTTATAGCCCCTGTCTTTGACAACAAACAATGGGGCACCTGGACCGGTGATAAATCTGATAGAGGCCATGCATGGATTGTAACATTTGTAAATGGCACTATAACCCCGGGTCCGGTTGGATCACCCGCTACTTTTGTCAAGCCTGTCAGGTCATTATAAATGTCGTATAACGACTATATATCTTAATTATCTTATCAAAAATGAAAGATCGCTCAAAGCTCATCACTGAACAACGCAACCCTGATACTCTCAATATCGACTGCAAATCAACTTTAGAAATCGTAGACATTATTAATGCCGAGGATTCGAACGTAATCAATGCCGTTCATAATGAACGCCAGAATATATCAAAGGCAATTGAACTGATTGTTGATTCGTTAAAGAATAATGGACGACTGTATTATATTGGAGCGGGAACAAGTGGAAGACTTGGAGTTCTCGATGCCTCTGAGTGCCCCCCTACCTTTGGAACAAACCCTGAGCAGGTAAAAGGCGTCATTGCCGGTGGATTTGACGCACTTACAAGATCAATAGAAGGTGCTGAGGATAGTCATGAGGATGGTGAACAGGCAATAATAGAAAATGGTATTACGGCCAAAGATACTGTCGTCGGCATAGCTACCGGCGGTACTACGCCATTCGTACACGGCGCCCTGGCACAGGCAAACAGATCAGGCGCTAACACCATCTTTCTCTGTTGTAATCCGAATTTAGAACCAAATGAATACGTTAACGTCACCATAATACCATTAACCGGTCCTGAAGTAATTACCGGATCTACTCGAATGAAGGCAGGCACAGCAACAAAGCTTATACTTAATACCCTTACTACCACATCAATGATAAAAATGGGAAAGGTTTATGAAAACTTCATGGTTGACCTTCAGGTGAAGAACGCAAAGCTTAGGGACCGTGCTGAACGTATTATAATGTCGGTTACAAATGTTGACAGAGACTCTGCAGACAATCTGTTAACAAAGGCGAAGGGCAACGTAAAGACTGCCATAGTTATGCATAAGCTACAGACGGACTATGGTGAAGCCAGAAAAAAACTTGATAAATATGATGGTTACGTCAGAGATGTGCTAAACAGTGCTAATTTAAAAAAATAATACTATTATCACAGAAGTAGTGTTATAGTTTTAAATGGTAACGGAAACTTACCTCACCGTAAATTTCCCTCTTATTTTTTTGATAAAACCCTCTTTCACAAGTTGCGCTATAATATACTCTAGTTTATCCTTATGTGTATTGAGTTTTTGTCCAATTTGACGTGCTGAAATATTTGGTTCTTGGACTAATAGTTTAAGAACCATTCCTCTGATCTGTCTATTAGAACCTTCAAACGGTGATTGTCTTTTGTAGTGAGCACTCTTTCTGTTTGGATTCTCATAATTCTGTTTAACCATTACTCCATAGTCCATAAGTGCGTAATACCACTCTCGAGGATTTGAAGTACAAACTGTTTTCTCTACTAAAGGAAGAATATCAGAATCCTTGACATTTTCTGTATCAGGGAAAAAATAGTGAATAAAAACTCTACGTATATTAGTTTCAATAAAAACAGTAGTACACTGAAATGCAAACGCTGCAATAGCAGATGCAGTTGCCCTGCCTATTCCGGGAAATGTCATTAACGTTTCTACAGAGGTGGGGAGATTTCCATCAAACTCATTAACTATTTTCTGTGCAATCTTTTTCAATGCTATAGCACGGCGATTATATCCCATACCCTGCCATGTCTTAAGTATTTTTTGTAGTGGTGCATTTGACAGTGAATAAAAGTCCGGGAATATTCTGATAAATAGTTCATACTTTTCCATAACCCTCTGAACCTGTGTCTGCTGAAGCATTATCTCTGAAACTAAGATATGATAGGGATCACTTGTCATCCTCCATGGGAGATCACGACCATTCTTTTTATAGAAAGAGTAAATTTCATCTTGAAATTTTCGAATTACTGCAGCTGTCAACTTAACTTCCGAATTACATCTGTAAGGACCAAGTGTGCTATTGCTCTTTTCTTTTAAAATATTTGGTTTTACAGTTTTCATACCGAATAGAATCTAACTATCTTAATGAACGTGAAATTTCGATTCTGAACTAACTACTTGTTTTAGAGCTTCTGGTACTGCATGATAATATACTTTTAATTCTTTATAGGGTAAACGGTGTCATAAATGAATTATGACATATTCAGTCTCGTTTGTATCGAGGATTCTCGAATTTTATTTCACGAATAGTATATTCATCTAGCAGAATAAACTTGACAATAGATAGCTTACCGATAGATTAATATATAACTTTTATTTAAGAATTTAAAAAAGAAATTGGTTATTTCTGTAGATTGTCATGAGAAAGAGTTTAGTTGTAGGTATTTTACCTGAAACAAAAAATGAGTTTGAACGAAGGGCTCCGTTAACACCAAAGGATGTCGCGTGGTTGGTTAATAAAAATATTTCCGTAGAGGTAGCATCCAGTCCTCTTCGTATTTATAAAAACTCACAATATAAGCGTTCCGGAGCAAAAATTGTTGAAAACTTTAAAAAAGCCAATCTTCTCATCGGTATAAAAGAACCCCCTGTTGATACACTGATACCAGACACTGTTTATATGGTCTTCTCTCATACTACAAAGGGGCAGGAATATAACCGGAATCTCCTTAAATCATTTCTTAGAAAGAGAATCACTCTAATTGATTATGAACATATTACGGGCTCTCTTGGAGAGAGACTTGCATACTTTGGAAGATATGCGGGTATATGTGGAATGATTGACACATTGCATGTTTATGGCAGGAAAGAAACACTCCAGAACAATCCAAATCCTTTCTCCGATATTAAGAGTGCTTTTCATTACGGCAATTACAATTCCGCAAAAAGAGTCCTTGAAGAAACAGTTACAAATATAAGAAAAAAAGGGTTCAATAAAGCTAAAACTCCCTTTGTAATTGGTATTTTAGGACATGGCAATGTTTCACAAGGTGCTCAGGAAGTTCTTGATTGCATAGGAGCAGTTGAAATACATCCAAGAGATATTGACATTCTGTCTCGAAGCCATTCATCCCATAAGAATACAATATACAAACTTGTCTTCCAACGTGAAGAAAAGCTCAGATCAAAAAAAGGGAAAAGCTTTTATTTTGAAGAATACCTGGAGCATCCGGAACGATTTGAATCAAATCTGGACAAATCGCTGCCATTTCTTAGCGTACTAGTTAATTCCAGCTACTGGGATAAACGGTATCCACGCCTTTTACCTGAAGGAATGCTACGCCGAATGTATGGTTCAAGCACCGATTTCCGGTTATCAGTTATAGGTGATCTGTCCTGTGATATAAAAGGCACCATAGAAATTACAACAAAAGTGACGTCATCATCAGATCCGGCGTTTATTTATAATCCCATTTCTAAAAAAATCAGTGATGACTTATCACAGAGCGGGATAGCGGTTATGGCAATTGACAATTTACCTTGCGAATTCCCTAAAGAATCATCAGCTGAATTTGCGGAACAGATCAGAGAGTATGTTTACCAGGTAGCAGCTCATGGAGTAAGTGATATTACCAACCACCATGCCTTACCCAATGTTATTCGAAATGCGGTAGTCACTCAAGACGGTAAACTGACGCAACGTTTTAAATACATCAGGAAGAACTGAATATGATGCGAGAATTAGTATCTGATAGATCAAATGAAACAATCCAGCCAATTCCAATCATCGTTTACTGTGATAGCGCAAAGGTAGAATTGGGTAAGAAGTTATTTTTTGAACCGAGACTATCACAGTCAGGTTGGATTACTTGTAATTCCTGCCATAACCTCTCAACAGGTGGTACGGACAATTTACCAACCTCTATCAGACATAAATGGTTTTCTGGTCTTATAAACTTACCAACGGTTCTGAATTCAAGATTTAATCTTGTTCAGTTCTGGGACGGTCGTACAAAAGATTTGAAAGAACAGGCAGGAAACCCTATCGCTAATCCAATCGAAATGGGACTAAACCATGAACTGGCAGTAAATGCGTTAAAATCGATACCTGAGTATTCAAAATGGTTCAGTGAAGTATACGAAACAGAAGAAATATAGAACTGACTGCCTCATCCTTTCATGATGCAAGCACCTGGAACCTCGATGTAGCTGTGAATATTATGGCTGAATATCGATTAGGGATTACTCTTACTGAAGAAGAAACGGGTAAGATCGTTGAATTCCTGAAAACCTTGACAGGAGAACAACCTGAAGTCATTTTTCTCACTCTGCAGCAATCAACTTCAGATACCACACAACCAGATCGAGATTAAAATGATACTGTCGGGATATAAATCGGGAGGAGATAACAAGAACTTTTTTAATCAAAAATCTACGGGTTGTCCGAGATTTTGTTTAATAGAAATAGTAAAAAGTGATATCAGTTATAAGTAATTTTGTAATTGACCGGAAACCGTACCTGGACAACTCCATGCTATTAATGTATTATCCATATTGCTCTACACTAAATCGAATAATTATTTGACAAAATTGTTGTATACTATAGACTATGAATTCGTTATGCAGAAATTTTTTATAAAGGAACTTAATAATGCACTTCCCCAAATACCGCCCTCGCCGGCTAAGAAGTAATAAGCTCATACGTGATCTTGTTCGCGAAAACCACTTAACAGTTAAAGACCTGATCATGCCACTTTTCGTTCGACCTGGAAGCGGAATCAGGAAAGAAATCTCTACAATGCCCGGAAACTATCAGTTTTCTGTAGATACACTTGTAGAAGAAGTCAAAGAGCTTGCAACTCTCGGGATCCCGGGTGTAATCCTGTTTGGCATCCCCAGTACGAAAGATGAATTAGGTACTGAAGCGTACGCGGATGACGGTATTATACAAAAAGCCGTAAGGGCAATTAAGAAAAATGTTTCTGACATTCTGATTATTACGGACGTCTGCATGTGTGAATACACAAATCATGGCCATTGCGGTTACATAAAAAAAGATGAAAAGAGTGGTGAATATCTAATTGACAATGACGAAACGCTTAAACTCCTTACAAAAGAGGCGCTATCTCACGCAGAGGCCGGAGTTGATATAGTTGCCCCAAGTGATATGATGGATGGACGAGTAGGCGCAATCAGAGACATTCTGGATGATAATGGTTTTGATAACATTCCTATAATGTCTTATGCTGCCAAATATGCGTCAGCATATTACGGCCCTTTCAGAGATGCGGCAGAGTCGCCACCATGCTTTGGAGATAGAAGATCGTACCAGATGGATATACCAAACTCTGATGAAGCATTACGGGAAGTCTCTCTGGATATAGACGAAGGCGCTGATATTGTAATGGTAAAACCGGCACTTCCGTATCTTGATATTATCAGACTTATAAAAGACAATTTTGATCACCCTATAGCAGCCTACAATGTCAGTGGAGAATTTTCTATGGTTAAGGCGGCCCATCAAAAAGGTTGGCTTGATGAGAAGGCAGTTGCTATGGAGACACTGATGGGTATTAAAAGGGCAGGTGCAGATATCATTCTGACTTACTGGGCGAAGGACGCTGCGCGTTGGCTATCGGCATAATACGTTGAAACTATTATATAGCAGGAGTACTTTAGCCTTTTCCTTCGTTTTGAAAAACCTTCTTTTCCGTACCAGAAACAATCCTCTTAATATTTGATGTGTGCTTCGCTACTATAAGAATGGCAACAGCCACAGAAAGATATATAATATTACTGTTATCCCCTGAAGGAGAATCCACAACCCAGACGGTAACTCCTACCAGTGCAAGAGCACCTACCATTGACCCCAGAGATACATAACGTGAGACCAATACGGTTATAATCCATGCACCAAATGATATAGCTATAGCGATTGGTGCTAACCAGACAAATATTCCAAAACTTGTAGCAACAGCCTTCCCACCCCTGAATTTCAGATAAACGGGAAATGCATGGCCAAGTACCGCACTGAACCCGCAGAGAATTAGCAACAGGTTGTCAGCGGTCGTCGGTGATTTCATCCCACTGACAAGTAAAGGCACAAAAAAGACAGCCACAAACCCCTTAAACATATCCAGAAAAAAAATCACTAAGCCGTACTTTCTCCCAAGCACTCTGCTCACATTTGTAGCGCCGATATTGCCACTACCCTTTGTTCTGATATCAATTCCCTTGGTAACTGCAATTAAATAACCAAAAGGGATGCCCCCAAGCAAATACGATAAGACAATTCCAACAATGTATGATATTACCATAATTAAAACTACCCCCCACCCAGGCTCCACCACAATCTATGAAGTCCATGGGCTTTACTATATGATTGTATGTAATATTTAATCGGTTTTACTGATTCACTACCTGTTTCAATATATCTTTTTAGAAACCTGATTCTGTCAGTTTTAGAAACGGGAAACGGAAATGTCTTACCAAACAGATTACTTTTTTTTCTTCTCATTTTTACCACTGATCTGTCCAGACGCATTATATTCTTCATCCTTCTATGAAAACTTAATTTTTCATACTGATGAGATTTATCTAAGTCTATTATGTATACATTAATACATATACCCGAATTTGATTGAACAAGTATATTTTTAAGATGCAAGTCAGCATGGTAGATACCCACATTGTGCATATCGTTCACGGCCTTTGCCAACTTATTGATGATTTGTTTTTTTTGTTTCAATAACTGGTTTTCTCTGGAATGTAAAAGTAATTCAATCAAGTCGATAGACTCTGTTATCTCCCTGGTAACCATCCGGAACTTGTACAAACGCCCCATTACTCTTTTTTTAACAATCGCAATTATTTCAGCAGTTTTAACACCTCCATTGCTCACAGCCTCACTTACCAGTAACTCATTCACCGGGCGCATACCCTCCCAGAAACAGTCTCTGAATATCCTGCCAATCATCCCGCCATGCCAATACTCCCTCACAACAAATCTGTCGTCAGCAAGACCGTCCATTGAAAGAGTTTTACAAGATGCTCTACCAATATATGAATTACTTAATTCATTTCTGTCTACAACATTTGGCGCTGAAAGAGGCTTTTTACAAAGATCAAATAATTTCTTTATGTCATCATCTGACATCCTGTTCTCATACTCTTTTTTTATATACAAGGTCATGTTCCCTTTGCACAAGGTCGAAAAACAGGCAGGTATTTCAACTTTCTTCATCGTTGCATGATTATACTAAAGTGTGACTGGCATGTCAAAAGAGTCTTAAATGTGATACCACCATCAATCTATTACTAAAGCAACAAACAAAGACTTTTGCTGAATTTATTTCAGTAATCGTTTCCATTCACAACTTAAAATTTGTAGAATGAACATGATAATAAATACGAAATAAAAACCATAAACATGATAATAGATTCGCCTGCAAACATTTTAATTATTCGTCTCAGCGCAATTGGAGACGTAATCAATGTCCTCCCCTCACTCAGGCTATTACGCACTCATTTCCCGAAATCGAGAATTACCTGGTTGGTAGAAGACAGAGCAAAAGAAATCCTGACAGACCACCCTGACATTGATGAAGTTATTATTTATCCACGTAAAAAATGGCAGAGTAATATACTGAAAATACATACATCACTTAAAGTAATCTCTGAAGCCCTTTCATTTTACAAAAAACTTCGTAGAAACCATTATGACCTGGTTATTGATTTTCAGGGCAACCTGAAGAGTGCAGTGATGAACCTGATAACAGGATCAGACAACAGGTTTGGGTTTGGAAAAGGACATTGCAAAGAATTCAACTATTTATCCACACAATGTCATGCATATCCCGTGGGAAGAAAGATCCACAGAATAGAAAAAAATCTTTCATTGATTGGGGAGCTGGGCATAGAACCTCTATTCATGAGGCCTGAACTTCCCGTGACTAAAGAGAACAAAGAGTACATTTCCATGTTTATCAACAATAATACAACTAACCCCTCCCTCCCTATTATATTAATCCATCCGGGCACAAGCAAATTCGGATCTTTTAAACAATGGTCTCCGAAAAATTACTCATTACTGGCCAATATGATTCTGGAAAAATATGAGGTAAATATTATTTTCACCTGGGGACCGGGCGAATTAAATACTGTTAAAGAAATAATTAAGAGCATGAAATACAAGGCACTTCCTGCATGCAAAACAGACTCTATTAAACAGCTTATAGAACTTATCAGACTCTCTAGCCTCTTTATTGGAGGAGATACCGGTCCACTGCATATTGCATCTATCATGAACATTCCTGTTGTTGGAATCTATGGGCCAAAAGATCCTATAACCTATGGACCATATAACGGTAAGGCAATAGTTATTAAAAAGGATATACCATGCAGCCCATGCAGAAAAAGGACTTGTGGTGACCCAAAATGCATGACTACAATCATTCCGGATGATGTTTTTTGTGGAGTGGAGAGGCTTTTACTACACCAGAACACAATGACACTGAATACACAGAGTTAATAAGTGCTGACCAATGATTAGTGTCTTACTTTTCTTCTCAATATAAAATACTCTTCTACTGGTCTTTCCGGAATAATGAATGCACGTTGTCCTGGATTTGCCTTTTCTACCGGCTCAAGGTCCTTATTATATATACCCTTAATAGTCTGCACGAAGTCCATGCCAGGTCTCTTTCCCATCACTTCAAGATCCTCGCCTACTTGAAATGAGTTTTTCACAATAACTTCAAAAAGATTATCATCTTTTGGCCTGCCAAACAGACCAACAAACTTATAGTCCTGCGTATACCCCTTCTCTTCTCCCACCCTCTGACCATCCAGACCGGGACTGCCGAGGAAAAAGCCTGTATTATACCCCCTGTTACTGATCTTACCCAACTCCTCCAACCATCTCTCCTGATATTCATACGCTTCATTTCCAAAAAACATATCTATCGCCTCACGATATATCCTTGTTACTGTAGCAACGTAATACTGGCTTTTCATTCTACCTTCAATTTTCCAGGCGTCAGCGCCCGCGGCTATTAATTCAGGAATGTGCTGTATCATGCAGAGATCACGCGAGCTCATAACCGACGCAAATTCTCCGTCTTCAATAATCGGGTAGTATTCATTCGGGCGTTCCTCTTCCACAAGAGAATATTTCCAACGGCATGACTGTGCACAATCACCAAGGTTTGCGCCACGATTTGCCATATATGAACTCAGGTAACATCTTCCTGAATAAGAAAGGCACATGGCGCCTTGAACGAATACTTCAGTCCTGCAATTACTGTTTGCACTTATTTCAGAAATTTCATTGAGTGATAATTCTCTTGCCAACACCACCCTATTAACGCCCTGTTTATACCAGAAGTCTGCAGCTTTTGTATTTGTACAGTTTGCCTGGGTGCTGATATGAGCTGGAGTATCAGGCATAATATCTCTGACTAGGGACAATACGCCAGGATCAGCGACGATGACGGCATTAACGGAATGTTTTGATAATTCTTTCAGGTATTGCTCCATTCGAGTAATGTGGCAGTTATGAGCAAAAATATTAAGAGTAATATATAATTTCTTACCTCTTTCATGTACAAATTCAACTGCAGACCCAATTTCATCCAGAGTAAAGTTCGCAGCCGAATTTCTCAGGCTAAAGTCCTTACCTCCCGCATACACTGCATCAGCGCCGTATTCTATGGCAGTCTTTAACTTGTCCAGACTCCCGGCCGGTGATACCAGCTCAGGCTTTTTATATATTTTTTGAGATTTTTCTATCATTTTTTCTATCATTTTATTAAACAGGTACGGTTTGGACGGTTTAAGTCCATTAAACAGTTTAAACCATTTTTACCATAATTTCAGTCAACCTCCCAATCCTCTTCCGCATTTCGTCGGTTCTGGTCAAGGTAAGACTGTAGTATAAACTGCGCGGCAATCATATCTACCCTCTTTTTCTTCCCTTTCTTAGTCATTTTGGCCCCAGCCATAGCCCTGTTGGCTCTCACTGTCGTAAGTCTTTCATCAATGGTATGCACAGGGATATTGAATTTAGATTTAAGGGTTTCTACCAATACAAGAACCTCTTCAGCTTTTTCTCCAATAGTATCATTCATGTTCTTTGGAAGCCCAACGACAATCTCTCCCACCTCCTTTTCCTTTATTACTTCTGCCAATTCTTCCAAATAGTCATGACCATCTATACGCTCTATTGTTTGAAGCCCTTGCGCAATACCTCCCACTGGTGTACTGATCGCCAGACCAACCCGCTTATTACCATAATCAATACCCAGTGTTCTCATATTAACAGCCCTAAAACCATTCCTGCACCCAAAGGAACAGTGATATTATCAAATTCTACAGGTAAACTCTCAATTATACATGATACCAGAGATACTATCAATGCAGTCTTTAATGGAAGATAAATAAAGGCACATATGAACGCAGTAATAAAGAAAGCCACAGTCCCTTCAATGCTTTTTTTAGGGTTGTATGGGATCCGGACTGTACCATAAAACTTTCCAACGATCGTAGCCATGCTATCAGCACAGGCGAGAATGGCTATCGTAACACTCGCTACTATTGGCGAAAAAAACAACAGTGACAACACAACACCTGAGGCCAGTGTAATAGGCGCAAAGGCGAATCTCCTTCTTTCGCTGGAGCGAACACATTGCTTTGTAATGAAACTCAAAACTGGAAATCTGAAACCATTAAGCCTTGCCCATTCAGATGCCGAATATAACACAGTCATCGCTATTAACATTATTAATGTAAGCACATAGTTAACACCTGAAAAGATAGGGACAAGCAGCGAACAGGCATGTATACCTTTACGCCTGAATTCCTGGCTCCATGATAAAGCAATTTCATGTTTGAAACCTAAACTAAGTTTATCAAATGTTATTTCATCTTCATTAAACACATACTCTAATACATCCCTCAGATCATTGCTGTCTATCAGATATTTTACTTTTTTGCGTACAGGGTAATATGAGTTAAACCCGATACTGACCTTTGCAAGTTCCATAATATCAAGATTATTTCTATCGTCTCCCACAACAACTACATCATCCCACGTAGTATTGTGAACTTCTAGAAGTTTTTCTACAACCCGTACCTTCCCTTCATGAAAAGAAAGCTGTCCTCCAATCTCACCGGTATAAATACCATTATTTATTGTCACATCTATGCCATGCCCACAACCTGCATCCAGTCTTGACGCCAGATCTTTCACTAGAATGTCTGGCACTCCACTGCTGATCAAAGAAACATAATGCCCTTTTTGCGTTATTTTACTAATTGTTTCATTTGCATACTTTACCATCTTCATATTATTATAAACCTGCCAAATGTCATCTTCTTTTAAACCCTTGATATCAATATAAACCCTTTCAAGTAAATCTCGCATATTTAAGCAATTTATACTGAACAAAAAACACAAATACAATGCTTTCAAGTAATTAAAAATACTGGATTTCAAAGATAAGTGCAGTAAAAACTGGCTATTGAAAATTACTCCATCAACATCAAATATTATTAGTTTCTTGTTATTGGCATTCATAAGCATTTTTTCAAATTCCATAAGTTAAAATATTTATATCACATAAATTAAGAGTTTAGCAAGACTTTAAACCTCATAGTGTTGAAAAATACTTACTTATTATAAGGTTGAAATATCACACAGATTAAATCAAGTCGAAAAACCGGTTTCAGAAATACCAGTTTTATAATTGACAACGATTTTACACTATTGTAAAATCATGCGTTTTAGATATATATACAAAAATTAACATTTCTAGTGGAAAGCGAAATAGAGTGAAAATTGCAATTTCAGGTAAAGGTGGTGTTGGAAAAACAACGTTATCTGCCAGTCTGTCAAAACTTTTTGCCAACGAGGGTAGTAAAGTGATAGCCATAGATGCTGACCCAGATGCAAATCTGGCCGCAGCTCTGGGAGTTAAAGATGCGGATAAAATAGTACCTCTAGTTGATTTAAAAGAACTAATAAAAGAGCGTACAGGTTCTACATCAGATGAATTCGGCAAATTCTTCAAATTAAACCCGACGGTTAACGATCTACCAGAAAAATGTTCCATTTCACATGATGGCATGCGATTGATGACGCTTGGTACAATTAAAAGGGGTGGAAGCGGATGCGCATGTCCTGAAGGTGTGATGTTGAAGGCTTTGTTAAACCATCTCATACTGCAAAGAGATGAAGTTGTTATCGTAGATATGGAAGCCGGAATAGAGCATCTGGGACGTGCGTCGATAAGGGCTGTCACCGCTTTGATAGTAGTTGTAGAACCCGGTAAAAGGAGTATACAGACGGCTTTTCAGGTTAAAAAACTTGCTGCGGATCTTGGAATAAAAACGATATTTGCAGTTGGGAATAAAGTAATGAATGACGTGCATAGAGAATTCTTGAAAAAAGAGCTTAAAGATATTCCATTATTAGGAACAATTTCGTATAATGAGAAGCTGATTGACTCAGACTTACAAGGAAAAGCTGCATATAGCGATAATGAACAGTTATTATCAGAAGTTAGTGTGATAATTACTAAATTAAAGGAGTTAATAAAATGACAAAGAAGAATTTTGAAGGAGCTGATCAGGAGTCTCTGGATTTACTTAAGAAAATGGAAGAGCGTGGTATAGAAAGCTCTTATGACAGATACGACGCACAGCAGCCACAGTGTGGATATGGTAAGATTGGTCTCTGCTGCAGACACTGCCAGATGGGACCGTGCAATGTTGATCCGTTTGGCAGAGGACCGAAGCGAGGAGTTTGTGGAGCCGACGCTAACACAATAGCTGCGAGGCATTTTGTGCGTTATGTTGCCGCTGGTACTGCCGCTCATTCTGACCATGGCAGATCAGTTGCCGAACTTCTGATAGCGACTGCAAGAGGAGAAGCAAAAGGCTATCGCATAACAGACGTAAACAAGCTACATGAGGTTGCTAAGGTATTTGATGTATCTACAGAAGGCCGTAAGACAAATGAGATTGCCGAGGAGGTTGGCGAAATGGCGCTTGCAGAGTTTGGCAAGGCCTATGGCACTCAAAAGTTTGCGAATAAGGCCCCGGAAGCCAGGATAAAGTTGTGGGAAAAGCTGAACATTACACCCCGTGCGATAGACAGAGAGGTTACGGAATCGATGCATCGCACCGGCATGGGTACTGACCAGGACTATAAAAACCTTATAATGCAGGCCTGTCGTACGTCAATGGCCGATGGCTGGGGTGGCGCAATGATAGCAACAGAGCTTCAGGATATACTCTTCGGCACACCGAAACCAACACGCGGGACCGCAAATCTTAATGTGATCAAGGAAGACGAGGTAAATATCCTTGTGCACGGGCATGAACCGCAGATGTCTGAGATGGTTGCCGTAGCAGCCAGCGATCCTGAGTTGATAAAAGAAGCAGAGGCGGTGGGAGCTAAAGGTATCAGTATTGCCGGTATATGTTGCACGGCGAATGAGATGTTGCTGAGGCATGGGATACCACTCGCGGGACATATGAAAATGCAGGAGATGGCTATTGCTACCGGCGCTGTAGAGGTAATTGCTGTGGATATACAGTGTGTGATGCAGGGTGACGAAGAGGTAGCCAGGGCTTTTCATACGAAACTGATAACGACTTCACCTAAGGCGAAGATAGATGGAACAGAGCATATAGAGATCAACGATGAAAATGCCTATGAAAAGGGAAAAGAAGTAGTAAGGATAGCAATTCAGAACTTCCCTAAACGAGACAAGACAAAGGTGTTTATTCCAAAGGGAAAGAAGTCTGATGTTGTAGTTGGCTTTACACATGAAACGATAAAGTATATGCTTGGAGGCAAGTTCAGAGCATCTTACAGACCACTTAATGACAACATCATGAACGGTAGGATACGTGGAGTAGTTGGTGTTGTGGGCTGTACGAGTTCGATATTGTGGCCAGACCAACTACCATATATGGAGTTGGTAAATGATTTGATAGCGAATGACATACTTGTGGTACAGACGGGATGTGCCGCGGCGGAGTGTGCGAGGGAAGGAATGATGGTCCCTGAGCATATGGAAGTTGCGGGTCCAGGTCTCAGAGAGGTTTGTGAGGCAGTTGGAATGCCGCCGGTATTACATGCGGGTTCTTGTGTGGATAACAGCAGGATACTGATAGCGTGTTCTGAGATGGTAAAGGAAGGTGGCCTTGGTAATGATATAAGTGAGTTGCCGGTTGCGGGGGTATGCCTGGACTGGATGCATGAGAAGGCATTGGCGATAGGACAATATTTTGTCACGAGCGGAGTGTATACGTTATTTGGAACCAAGTCTATGGTTGCTGGGGCTCCGGATGTTGACAAATTTTTAAGTGAGGGACTGGAAGAGCTAGTAGGAGGTAAGTGGTCATTTACCCCTGATCTCAAGGAGATGGGGACTCTCATAAAAGATCATATAGAGAAGAAGCGTGATGCGTTGGGGATTAATGAGAAAAAGGAAAGAAAACTTTACGATATGGAAGACAGAAGAGCACTTGCGGTTGACTGATATCACAAGCCGGTCGAATGCAAACCTGGCTTTGCCAATGCTCATTGTAATAAAGATTAACATTCAATAGGAGTATTTACATATGTCTAGAATAATAGCTACCGCTGCGATAAGGGGTGCTCACAGTATAGTAAAACAGGCAGAAGAAAAATTAAGAGAAGCGATAGAATCAAAGGGTAAAGACGCCAAGGTAGATTTTCCTGATACAGGTTATTATCTGCCTATAATCTACTCTGCTACAGCCTTTGAAGTGAAAACACTCGGAGATTGTGAAGAGGCGCTTGGACACGCAAGGGCTTTACTTCCTCCAATACCGGAGGAAAAAATATACCTTCCCTATCTTGGTTGGGCTCTTGATGCAGGCATTGCTACCCTTTTTGCAGAAGAGGTAATAGAGGCATGTAAATACCTTATCGGCCCAAACCCTGTTGACGGCATATGGTTGGGAGCCGCTGCGGATGTTATTTTGCGTGAGAGAGGTATAGAGTTTGTTGACGGGACTGCACCGGGGTTTGCGGCTGTTGTCGGCGCAGCACCAACAAACAAAATTGCTGTTCAGATTGCAACCGAACTGCAGGAAAAGAACTTGTATGTTTTTATCTCAGGCAACACTGATGGAAAATCATTTGCTGAGCAGCTTGATGAAGAGGGAGTACAACTCGGATGGGAAACGAGGCTGGTACCTTTCGGAAAAAACATTACATCAACTATCTATTCACTCGGGTTTGCCAACAAAGCAGCTCTATCCTTTGGAGGAATTAAACCTGCAGATTTCACAAGGAATCTGATATACAACAAAAACAGGATATTTGCTTTTGTGATGGCATTGGGAGAAGTCGATGATGAAAAGTATGCCAATGCTGCCGGTGCTATTAACTACGGCTTCCCTACGATCGCTGACACTGACATTCCTGAAATATTACCCACAGGTGTATGTACATACGAGCATGTTGTGCCACTTATAACTCATGACAAAATTGTGGAAAAATGTATTGAAGTAAGAGGCTTGAAAGTTGCTGCCGCAAAGGTTGATATTCCTGTATCATATGGCCCCGCTTTTGAGGGTGAGAGAATTAGAAAAGACGACATGCAGATTGAGGTGGGCGGACCCGGTACACCAGCATTTGAGTATGTCGTAATGAGGGATAACAATGAAATTGAAGATGGCAAGATAGAGGTAGTTGGTCCTGAAATGGACGAAATGGAAATAGGACCAGGCAAACCGTTAGGCGTATATGTAGAAGTATCTGGCCGTAAAATGCAACCTGACTTTGAACCAATTTTTGAACGAAGAACACATCACTTTCTTGGTGAAGCACAGGGATTCTTCCATATGGGGCAGAGAGATATAATCAGACACAGGATAAGCAAGGATGCATTCAATAAAGGGTTTAGAATAAAGCACTTAGGCAATATAATACATTCGAAATATCATGAGGAATATGGTGCCCTCTTAGACAAAGTACAAGTTACTTTGTATACAAGTAAAGAAGAAGTCGAGAAGAAATTAGACGAAGTAAAGAGTGCGTTTACCGAGCGCGATGAAAGAGCTCTGGGGATGACAGACGCGTCGGTAAATCAATTTTACAGCTGTACTCTTTGCCAGAGTTTTGCACCAAGCCACGTTTGCATAATATCACCTGAACGTTCAGGTTTGTGCGGAGCTGTCAGCTGGCTTGATGGCAAGGCCGGGTATGAGATAACTCCTACAGGCCCGAACCAGCCCATTGAAAAAGGCAAAACTATTGATGAAAAGCTTGGACTGTGGGAAGGAACAAATGAATTCTTATTTAACGCTTCCAACAAAGAGTTTGAACAGGTAAGTATGTACAGTATGGTCACTAATCCAATGACAAGCTGCGGTTGTTTTGAATGCATCTCCGCAATGCTGCCGATGACGAATGGAATTATGACTGTCGACAGAGACTATACAGGCATGACACCATGTGGTATGAAATTTTCTACCCTTGCGGGAACAGTAGGCGGTGGAATACAAACTCCAGGCTTTGTGGGCCATAGCAAGTTCTACATGGGTAGCAGCAAATTTATATCCGGAGATGGTGGTCTTGCCAGGCTTGTCTGGATGCCAAAACACCTTAAAGATGAACTGACTGATGCACTCACAGAAGCAGCAAATGAGGCAGGTTTGGAAGATTTCATTAATAAAATTGCAGATGAAACAATAGCCCAGACAGAGGAGGAAGTTCTAGAACACCTGCAAAAGGTCAAACATCCTGTTCTTGGGTTGGATCCAATGTTTTAATAAAAAAAATTTAGAGAAATTTATGAATAATATAAACTTACGAGAGAAAGACGATAAAGACGATAAGAAGTCTGATCCATTTGGTGAAAAGCTTTTAAAGAGCCGGATTGTTATGATTACGGACGAAGTTAATAAGAAAATGGCTCAGAGTGTAATAGCGCAACTTCTTCTGTTGGAACAAGATGATCCGGAGAAAGAAATTAAAGTGTTCATTAATTCACCAGGTGGTGATGCGGATGCCGGATTTGCGATATACGACATGATGAAATTTGTTAAACCTAAGATCATTAATATCTGCGCTGGCGTTGTTGCAAGTGCTGCCGCATTAATACTTCTTGGTACGGAAAAGGAAAACAGAGTCAGCCTTCCAAACTCCAGGATACTTATCCACCAACCATCTACCGGAGTACATGGCACGGCTTCAGACATCCAGATTGAAGCAAGCGAAATTTTAAAATGCCGTGAAAAAATCAACAGAATGATAGCTGATGAAACAAGCCAGGATTTTGAAAAGGTAGAAAACGACACAAAAAGAAACTACTGGATGTCTGCTGATGAAGCGGTAAGTTATGGTTTGATCAGCAAGATAATCAAAAATAACGGCGATTTATAATATAATTTTATTAAATAACATTTAAAGGATAGGACATATGGCACTGACAGGTCTTGAGATATTTAAACTTCTCCCAAAAACAAATTGTAAAAAATGTGGAAGAGCAACATGCTTGGCGTTTGCAATGCAACTTGCGCAAAAGAAGGCCGAATTGAAAGATTGCCCTGACGTAAGCGAGGAGGCGAAAGGTATTCTTGGAGCTGCATCGGCCCCACCAATAAAACTGGTATCTATTGGAGCGGGTGATAAACAGATTAGCGTTGGCGAAGAAAACGTTCTCTTCAGACATGACGAGAAATTCTATAATCCGACCGGAGTTGCCGTAACATTAAGTGACGATCTTGATGATGACGCATTTAGTGAAAAATTAAATAAAATTAATAATCTTAAATTTACGCGCGTTGGAACTGAGATAGAAATTGATCTTGTTGCCCTACTTAATAATAGCGGCGATGGAACCAGGTTTGCGGAGAGAGCTAAACAAGTCAGCGAAAATACTCACTTATCCATTATCCTGGAGAGTAAGTCACCAGAAAATATGAAATCTGCTGTAGAAACCTGTTCAGACAAGAAACCTTTAATATGTGGTGCCAATGCTGACAACTGGGAAGCCATGGCAAATATTGCTAAAGACAAAGGCTGCCCAATGACTGTGAGCGCTTCAACTTTGGAAGAATTGGCAGATCTGGCAGAAAAAATAAAAGGTATAGGAGTTACAGACATAGTTTTAAATCAGGTTTCTGAAAGTACAAAAGATATCTTACAGGGGCTCACCATAATCAGAAGAGCCGCTTTAAAGAAGGCATTTCGCCAATTGGGTTATCCGGCATTAACATATATGCCAAGCTACGAACCGGCCCAGGAAATTGCCAGTGCTAGTGTTTTCATAGCAAAGTATGCCGGAATAGTAGTTGTTAATGCATTTGAGCCATGGCAGATCATGCCATTATTGACAGTACGCCAGAACATTTATACCGATCCTCAAAAACCTGTACAGGTAGAGCCTAAACTTTACGAAGTTGGCCAGGTTAATGAAAATTCACCTGTTCTCTTTACTACTAACTTCTCACTGACTTACTACACAGTTGAAGGAGAAGTTGAGGCAAGCCGTATACCGGCATATATTCTTGCTGTCGGAACTGAAGGTACATCTGTTCTCACTGCATATTCAGGTGACAAACTTAATGAAGATGTTATAGCAAAGGCTATGTCAGACGCAAACATAGAGGAGAAAGTAAAACATAAAAAACTCATAGTTCCAGGCCTTGTTGCAATATTATCGGCAAAAATCCAGGAGAAAACAAAATGGGAAGCTCTTGTTGGCCCTAAGGAAGCTTCAGGATTACCAACTTACCTTAAGAGTACCTGGAACTAGAGATATTAATTTAAGAGGCCTGTCCTTCGATTCCACCCAGAATGACATCTTACCAAATGTGCTGGGCACGACACACTGAACGGAGCCGAAGTGTTATCTTATCGAGATATACAGATATATCCGTGATAAAACTTTTTATTATCATGCCTTGATTTCCACTTTATAAGAGCCATGTCAGAAAACAGTAATATATTTAAAGTACATTTCCTGCCTAACGATACGCATGTAGAGGTCAATGATAACTGCACTGTTCTTGACGCTGCCCATAAGGCTAATATTTACATTAACAGCATATGCGGAGGTGACGGCATATGCGGTAAGTGTAAGGTTATCCTTTCCACCGGTACCATAGACGCACCGCCTACAAAGCTTCTCAGTGGTGAAGAAACGGAAAAGAATTATATTCTTGCCTGTGAAGCAAGCGTAACAAGCGATCTACAAATCCTCGTCCCTAAAGAAACAAGACTTGAGGGGAAAAAGATCCTTTTAGACCAGAATGAACAGCATTATATGACATGGAAGGCAATACTTGAACAGGCAAGGTTCAAACATGATGCCCTGGTAAAAAAAATATGTCTAAAACTACAACCCCCAACAATGGATGACAGTGTTGCTGACCATGAACGGCTTTACCAGGCAATCATGATGGACCAGAACGTTGAACTGAATGTTATGCAAACCGGTTATCGTATCCTGAAAAAGCTACCGGAAGTTCTCAGAGAAAATGATTGGACGGTCACTGTTACACTGGGACATCGAGGTAAAGTTTTGGAAATTATAGACGTTCAACCTGGAGACACCAGTAAAATTAACTTTGGTGTCGCAATTGATGTAGGAACAACTACGGTAGTTGCATGTCTGCTTGACCTGCAAACTTCTAAGGTTGTTGACTCAGAAGCCGTATATAATACACAGATGAAGTATGGAGAGGACTATATTCAGCGAATAATTTATGCAATACAAAATGACGCGCTTGAAGAGATGCAAAGATCTATTGTAACAGACATTAATAAACTTATTTCAACATTAGTAAAGCGAAATGATATTGAACTGGAATATATAACATCAGTTGTATGTGCCGGAAATACAGCAATGCACCACTTCCTGTTAGGTCTTGACCCTGAACGTATCAGGAAGGAGCCTTATATACCTTCTGCCAACTTTATACCGCCTATACGGGCCATTCAGCTGGGAATTGACATCAATAGCCGTGGACTCCTCTATACCCTTCCAAGTGTCGCAGCCTACGTAGGTGCGGATATAACTTCAGGAGCTGCCGCTATCAGGCTGGACAGAGAGGAATTGCCTACTCTCTTAATTGACATTGGGACTAATGGTGAAGTAGTACTTGGAAATAAAGAGTGGATGGTATGTTGTTCTGCTTCTGCGGGACCTGCTTTTGAAGGAAGTGGCATAAAACATGGTATGAGGGCCGCAAAAGGAGCCATAGAGATAATGCATATCACAAAAGAGTTTGAAGTAAGCTACTCAACTATTGGAAATGTTCCTCCAAGAGGAATATGTGGATCTGGCCTGCTGGACTGTATTGCAGAAATGTTAAGAAGCGGAATTATTGACAGGTCCGGTAAGTTTCAAAAAGGGATAAAAACAGATAAGTTAAGAGAGAAAGATGATGAATACGAATTTGTATTAGTCAACAGGGATGAAACAGCCATTGATAATGATATAGTGATATCACAGGCTGATATTGCAAACCTGATTCGTTCAAAGGGTGCTATCTATGCCGCAGTATCACTATTGATTGAGTCTATGGGTTTAACTATAGGTGATGTGCATTGTGTTTATATGGCTGGTGGGTTTGGAAATTATCTTAATGTGAGAAATGCCATAACAATTGGTATGCTGCCGGATATGCCGGCATCACGTATAAAATTTGTCGGCAATACATCTTTAACAGGCGCGAAGATGGCACTATTGTCAGAAGACGCATTTGAAACTGTACAGAATATTGCTTCACAGATGACATATTTCGATCTTATGGGAAATCAAAAGTATATGGAAGAATTTATGTCTGCAAATTTTCTTCCACATACCAACCTTGACGAATTTCCTTCTGTACAGGAAGAATTAGCAGGAAATAATACATAATAATATATACAAGGAATTAATAAAATGTCATATACAATTGCAATGGCAGGTAAAGGCGGTACCGGAAAATCAACCACAGCAACTTTGATAATACGTTATATTACTGAGGAGCTTGGAAAAACCGTATTAGCAGTTGATGCCGATCCTAACTCAACTTTGGGAATATCACTAGGTGTAGAAGTAAATGGTACAATTGCGGATATCCGTGATGATGTAGTTGAAAAAAGGGCTGACATACCTGCGACTATGTCAAAGGACAGATACATTGAATACAGAATAGAAGAGTGTATTATTGAAGAGAACAAATTTGATCTACTGACAATGGGAAGACCGGAAGGACCAAAATGTTACTGTTATGCCAACAATCTGCTTCGAAAATATCTTGATAAAGCCGAACAAAGTTACCCTTATATTATTATTGATACAGAGGCAGGAATGGAACATTTGTCCCGAAGGACCACGAATGATGTAGACCTGCTCATAATTGCATTTGAATCTACAATTATCGGAGTGCATACCGCTAACAGAATAACCGAATTAATTGAGAGCCTTCCAATCAAAATTAAAAAGACGGTATACGTTATGTGCAAAGTACCCGCAAAGGGAGTAAGCGAAAAAGTTGATGCTGAAGTTTCCAAATTCGGAATTGAAGTATCGACGAAGTTACCATTTGACGAAGAAATATATGATCACATCACCTCCGGTGACTCTTTGTTGGATATAAGCCCAGAAAATGCTGTTTACAGCGAAATCAAGAATTTAATGGATAAATTCGTAACAATTACATCAGATAAATGATTATATTTTAGTTTGGAGATAAAATAATGGAAATTGTCAATGTAGCAGATAAGTGTTCAGGAAACGTACAAGAAGTTACAATCGGAGCAACCAGCGACGAAGGTGGTACCAGGGGTAAGACGGTAACCGTTGGTGGCGCAAACAGTATTCCGTTTATGGACATTGATGGAAGCATCGGCCACAAACCGGCGATCGCAATGGATGTATATGATGCCCCACCGGATGAGTGGCCTGAGCCTCTTTTAAAACATTATGCGGATGTTGTTGACAATCCGGCAAACTGGGCTAAAAAATGTGCTGAATTTGGTGCAGACTTAATCTGTTTGAAACTTGACGCAATCCACCCTGATAAAGGGAATAAAAGCGCAGAAGAGACGGTAAGTACCGTTAAATCTATTCTTGAGGCTGTTGATATACCCCTTATCATATGGGGATGTGAAAATGATGAGAGGGATAATGAAATAATGCCAAAGGTCAGTGAGGCAGCTAAAGGAGAGAGATGCCTTCTGGGAGGAGCGACTCAGGAGAATTACAAAACCATTACTGCTGTTTGCCTTGCAGACGGGCACAACCTGATAACCCAGGCCCCGGTTGACATTAACATTGGAAAACAGATAAACATCCTGGTAACTGATTTAGGATTTCCTACCGACAGGATCGTAATGTTTCAGACTACCGGCGCACTTGGATACGGTATTGAATACTGCTACTCAATCCATGAACGAGGAAGAATTGCGGCGCTTTCAGGAGACCACCAGATGGCGACTCCGGTTATTTGTGATGTTGGCCACGAAGCGTGGCGTGCAAAGGAAGCAAAAGCCACTGACAGTGAAGCTCCTCAATGGGGGGCCTTTGCGGAAAGAGGAATAATGTGGGAAGCAATTACCGCCACTACATTGATACAATCCGGTGTTGACATAATCAGGATGAACCATCCTGAAGCAGTTACAATTGTAAAAAAACATATAGAAAATCTTACATAGAAGGAGAAGAACATGATAACCCTGGCGGAAAGAATTAATGGGCAGTTTCTGGATGTAAAGAAGGCGATTAAAGAGAGAGACCCCTCTGTAATCCATGAATTAGCAAAAAAACAGACTGAAGCGGGAGCTACATATCTGGATATAAACGTTGGAACTGCTGCTGCAGATCAGGAGGACGCCATGAAATGGTTGGTGGAGTCAACACAGGAGGCAGTAAATACACCTATTGCAATAGACAGCCAGAAATTGAGTGTTATTAAAGCAGGCCTTGAGGTAATAAAAAACGATGTTATGATTAATTCTGCTCAAGGTGACCCTGAAGTTCTTGACACTTATATGCAACTTGCAAAGGAGCATAATGCTGCTTTGATTTGTCTCACTATGAATAAGGAAGGTATTCCTCAAAATGTAGATACTCGCATTGAGATAGCAGCTGAAATTGCCGGAAAAGCTTTGGAACACGATGTGGATATGGACAAAATTTTTATTGATCCTATTTTATTCTCAATACCAGTTGACCAGAAACAACCCGCTTATATGCTGGAGGTTTTTAGTCAGATAAAACTTATCTCTGATCCATCTCCACACATAACTGTCGGTTTAAGTAATTTGGCTCAGGGTACACAGGAAAAGTCTTTAATATGCAGAACGTTCTTGACTATGGCAATTGCCGCGGGTATGGACACTGCCCTCATGGATGTGCTTGATACGGAGCTCATGGATGCTGCGATCTGCTCTGAAATGCTTCTGAATAAGCAGATTTACAGCGATTCATTTCTCAAAGCTGCAAGAGTATAATCTACCCATATCATGGGAAATAAATAGTAGACCGGCCTCTCTTTCGAGAGGACTCCAGAATTGGAATCCTCTCGAAAGAGAGGCCGGTCACTTTTATACATACAAAAAATTATTATGTAAGATCCGTTCCACACCTGAATGATAAATCAGGCAGGCTTATCGGATATTTTTTAGTTCTATTCGGGGAACACCCCCCCCCATATCACCATTCTATGAAGTGCAGTGAAATTAATGTCAGAGTGAGATACCAGGAAACCGACCAGATGGGAATAGTATATTACTCAAACTACTTTGTCTATTTTGAAATGGGCAGAATAGAGTTTCTGCGTGATCTCGGTATATCGTATGCGGAACTTGAAAAAGAAGATGTATTTCTTGCGGTAGCGGATGCTCATTGTAAATACAAGGCCCCTGCCCTGTTTGACGATCTCCTGGTTATCAAAACATGTTTAACTAAGATGAAATTAGCAAGAATCGAATTCTGTTATGAGATCAGGCGTGTTAATGAAGAAAATCTGATTGCGGAAGGCTCTACCCTCCTTGCATGTCTGGGGAAAAATAAGAAGCCAATGGCAATTCCCGAAAAGATCAGAGAAGTCCTTACTTAGAGCAATATTAAGCATCTCATATCAGATTTGCCAACCATCCCCATCCCCCCCTAATACAAAGGGGGAATACATCCTACATTATCAACGCTTCACTTCTTTGTTTTATACGTCAAGTTTGAGACAATGTAACCCATCCCCTCTAATAAACGAACAACCTTCTTATTTGCCTTTTGTATATTTGAATAATCAGGTAGCCAGAACTTTTTTGTATCAATACCGCTTATTGTTTTGTTATTTGAATTTATATAAATAGTTCTTTTTACGGAATTTGTATCATCATACTTAACCATAGTCATACCGTCATTCGGATCGAAATCAATATCAACCCTTAAATTCTCCTCGCGGTATATTTCACCTAATCTCTTTACTATCTCAATTAAATCATTTAATGAATTGTTATTCTGCATAATATTTAGTCAGTAGTAGAACAGTACAAATATAATCTAAATCAGAAAGAGTCATTAACTTCTGTCCAAGTTGATCCAATTAGCTCTTGCGTAGGTTTTCTCCGCGTTTGTAATGCGACATTACGGATATCTTCGGGTTTGACATTGGGTGAATTTTCCATTACTGACCACTCAAAAAGTAATCGTGCACATTCCTTTTTGATCAGAACAAATATCTTGTGCATATTTTCATAAAAAACATAAATTGACGGATCTACAGAAAACATGTCGCCCAACAGGTTAATACTCTTGTATTTATCTTGGCGGATTTTGCCTTTTGAGTGGAGTATTACGTTCCGGATTGTTCGCACATAGCTCATTATATCAGATTTAATCTCATTTTCAGCAATATTCGTAGACTTTGCAAGGCGAGGTCTAATTTCATCCTCACAGTATGCGAACAGGAATACCAGTATTGCCTGAGAATGCTGTTGTGTATTAGAGCCGTCAACAGAGTTTGAAGACAAATAATCATTTGAACGAATGATACGGTTATGGATTATATCAGGCGTGGATGGATCTTCGTAGCTGGCCCATACTACCTAAATTGGCGGTGTCACAATTATTTTTTGGCTATGTAGCTATTTTGCGGATTGATAAATTGTAATAAAGCAGGAAACTCTCAATATGATCCTACATCTATACTGAAACTATTCGTTAGAGCTTTCACATAAAAAAAGCCAACCCAAAGGTTGACTTTTATATCTGAAATAATAAGATTATCAATTAGCAGTTTTTCCATAATTAACTATCAAAATAAAGTAATCAAACCCATCAACACGACCATCTTTGTTTAAATCAGCAGATTGTAATTGGGTAGGTATTTCTGGACCTATATGAAAGTAACTGCATTCATATGTGAGATGGCTTGCGCTCTGTCCCCAATGAGCTCCTAACACCGTTAGATCATTCTCATCAACACGAGCATCAGTATAAGGAACTCCTTCTTCGTACGTACCTGCTATATTTCCTTTTAGAATGTAAGGTATATTCGACACCTCAGTCTCGTAACCTCTAGAATCAACAGCGGTTACTCCAACAAATATTACACTATAGTACGGTATATCGTGACAAATAAAAGTGCTAAATGTTGTTAGAGTTGCGATATCCCCTACCTTATTAAATGCTTTATCATGTGTTGTACTTATGTATACGTTATACCAACTTGCTCCAGTCACCTCATCCCAACTGCACTTTACTGCATATGTACTCGATGTAATTGATAATAAAAAAATAATGACAAACAACAAAGAAAACCCTACTTTCTTTATATTCAACCAGTCTCCTCTCCAAATATTAGTGTAAATTCGTGAAATCGTGTCTACTCAGATCTTACCGCTTCCCGTATTCTTATTGCCTTCTTAAGGAGAGGAAGCAGTTGGTTTAATGGCAACATTGAAGCGGAGTCAGACAAAGCTTCCTCAGGTTTTTCATGTGTCTCTATAAAAAGGCCGTCACAACCCACTGAAACGGCAGCATTTGTTAACGGTACAATCATTTCTCTCTGCCCACCGGAAGTAGAGCCCATTCCACCGGGCAGTTGCACGCTATGTGTTGCATCAAAAACTACCGGATATCCCATCTCTCTCATAATAACAATAGAGCGCATATCAGCTACTAGATTATTGTATCCAAATGATGTTCCTCTTTCGGTAAATATTATGTTCTTATTGCCTGTGGAAAGTACTTTTTCTGCAACATGTTTAACATCCCATGGCGCTAAGAATTGTCCCTTTTTTATATTTATTGGCTTTCCTGTATTAGCCGCGTCAAGAAGTAAGTCCGTTTGCCTGCAGAGAAACGCCGGTATTTGAATTAAATCCAATACATCCTTCACAATATCAACCTCGTAACAACAATGAACATCTGAAACTACCGGCACTTCAATCTCTTTTTTGATCTTTGATAAAATCTCTATACCCTTTCTGACTCCAGGGCCTCTGTAAGAGTTTATAGAAGAACGATTTGCTTTGTCATATGACGCTTTGAAAATAAACGGAACGTTTGCCTTAACTGCAATATCTTTAATCTTCTCAGCAATCCTACAACATTCATTTTCATTCTCAATGACGCAGGGTCCGGCAATTAAAATTAATGGGTGGTTCTCCCCGAAAACGATATTTCCAACTCCAATGTTATGTATATTTTTCATTTCAAAATATTGTTCTTGAAAAAAAATTCCGATAAATTTATTACTACTCTAAAACAAGGTATGAGTGAGAATAACATTGACCAGTTTTTTGACGTAAATTTATCTATATCATAGTCATAAGCATTAGTCAAACGTTTAATTTCCGACAAATTTTATTTGCAATTTTATAATTTTTTGATATATATATAAACTACATATTTTTATTTTCTATTTAGCAATTATATTTATTATACGCCTTCCTGTTGCAACTTACTGATATTGGTAATTACGCAACACAATATATTTTATAATATTTTTACTTTTCTTTGTTTATTATTTTGGAGCTAAGTATATGGTAAGTAATACGTTAGACTTTGATGTCGCCTTCACAACAGAACCACTCACAAGAGAAAATATATTCACACTAAAAGAGCAAATTTATACATCAAAAGCCAATTATGAGGAACTGGAAAAGAAAATCAAGGCGCTAAGGTCATCCATAAGCTCAGAAAATCTCACTCCTGAAACAAAAAAAAATAATTTAATCTTAGGTATATGTTTATGGATATCCGGAAAGCAAGATGAGGCCTTTGAAGTTCTTAATACATTACAGTCTAATAAGGTTGCATGTTATTTTCTTGGAAAATGTTATCAGGAGCTTGAAGAGTACGAAAAAGCGTTGGATTTCTTCGGACGTTCAAAGCAGGCAAACGAAGATGAGTTTGAAATACAAGTAGATATAGCGGAAACACAAAGACTTTCAGGTGACAATCAAGGTGCAATAAAATTAATACAGAAATTATCTAAGGGGCATGATGATGAAGCGGGTCTTCACTACCAGTGGGCACACTGTCTTGATAACCTTGGAGAGTATGAGGAAGCATTAACACACTACAATCGAGCGCTCGAAATTAATCCGGAACACCCTAACTCGTTGTTTCGGCTTGCATATTATTATGACCTGAACGGAGATGATGAAAAGGCGCTTGAGTACTACAAAAAGTGTGTTGAGAATGCCCCATTATACACCAATGCCATGATTAACCTTGGCCTGATGTATGAAGACAATGACGATTATGAAAAAGCTGTTTCCTGCTATTACGCAGTTTTGCAATCATATCCAAACCATCAGACTGCAAGACTTTTTCTCAAGGACGCGGAAGCCGGTTTAAACATGCGTTATGACGATGATAAGGTCAAGAAACAAGACCAGGAAACCGAAGTATTAAATATTCCAATTTCTGATTTTGAACTCTCTGTCAGAAGCAAAAACTGCCTGGAACGCATGAATATAATAACACTTGCAGATTTAACAAAAGTTACTGAGTACGAGCTCTTATCGTATAAAAATTTTGGAGAAACTTCCTTAACGGAAATTAAAAATATACTTAACCAGAAAGGTTTACGTCTTGGGCAAGCTGTTGAATCTGAAATATTTATTGATACCGATGTAGAAACAGGTATACATGATAACAATTTACTAAAATCAATAGCGGAAATAGAACTTTCCGATGATTGCAGGAAAACCATTGAAGAAATGGGTATCGAGACAATAAGCGATTTGGTAGCAAAAACAGAAACAGAACTTTTAGAACAAGATAGTTTTACGCAAGCATATGTTGATGAAATAAATAACCAACTTGATAAGCTTGGATTACAACTTCATAACTGACAAAACATTAGCTAATTTATTGATGTTATTTAAAACTATATTACCTGTTTGACAAATCTCATAAACATGTAATAAACATCGTCAGTTATCTCACCCACTATTTTGATTAAATTCATAAATTTTCCACTTTTTCCAGTAAGTATAAAACAGCAGGTAAAATGTTCTCAGTTTAGGTATTAAATAAATGTTTGACTTTATTAAAGGTAATTTAGTACACAAGGCGCCTACAACTGCGATAATCGAAACTAATGGTATTGGATACAAAATACACATACCGTTATCGACCTTTGAGAAAATATCTAATAGTGAGAGTGCGAAATTATACACAAAACTCTCTATCAGAGATGACGAATTAAAAATATATGGTTTTGTTTCATTAGAGGAGAGAGACTTGTTTAATTTACTTCTTTCAGTGAATGGAGTAGGCCCAAACATGGCACTTACAATACTGTCGAGTAGCTCGATTACTCAATTTGAGAAGTATGTTGTAAGTAATGATCCAAAGTCATTACAACGTATTAAGGGGATAGGCAAAAAAACCGCTGAGAGAATAATATTAGAATTGAAGGAAACGATAAAATGTGTTTCTCCTGATATAAAATCTTCTAAAGATACAG